>PMSP01000293.1 GCA_003168315.1 Opitutaceae bacterium | reverse complement strand
GCATGACGCAGTTCAAGGAGAAGGCCGGCAAGGACCGCGAGAACGCTTCGGTCGGGCTCTATAATTATCCCGTGCTGATGGCCGCCGACATCCTGCTCTACGACACCCATGCCGTCCCCGTCGGCCAGGACCAGCGCCAGCACCTGGAGATGACCCGCGACATCGCGATCAAGTACAACCAGACCTACGGCGATACCTTCGTCGTCCCGGAGGCTGTGATCCGCTCCGACGTGGCCACCGTCCCCGGGCTGGACGGGCAGAAGATGAGCAAGAGCTACGGGAACACCCTCGAGATCTTCGGGGACGAGAAGGCGCTCAAGAAAAAGGTCATGTCGATCGTCATGGACAGCAGGACCCCCGCCGAGCCCAAGCCCGACGCCGAGCGCAACCTCTGCATCCAGCTCCTCAAGCTCGTGGCGGAGCCCGCCGTGGCGGCGGACTACGAGGCGCGCCTCAGGGCGGGCGGCCTCGGCTACGGCGACCTGAAGAAGGAGCTCTTCGAGCGCTTCTGGGCCTACTTCGCGCCCGCGCGGGAGAGGCGCGCCGCGCTCCTCGCCGACACGGGCTACGTCGACCAGGTCCTGAAGGAGGGCGCCGAGCGCGCCCGCTCCGTGGCCTCGGTCGTCATGAGGCGCGCCCGCAAGGCCGCCGGTCTGGGATAGTCCCCCCTCATATGACCCGGACGGCGGGGGCCTCTATCCTCGTTATGGCCTCCATGATGCGCGCGGCGGTCCTTGCGTAGCGCTCCTTGCCGTCGGAGGGGTGGTCGAAGTCCGCGGGGGAAAGGGGAGCGCCGTAGGCGACCGAGACGGGCGAGCCCAGCCGCAGCTTCCCGCCGCGCCCGAACGCCTCGAAGGATCCGAACACCCTGGCCGGGATCACCGGCACGTGCGCCCTGCAGGCGAGGAGCCCGACGCCCGCCTTCGGCGGCTGGAGCTCCCCGCTGGCCGAGCGCGTCCCCTCGGGAAAGACGATGACGACCTTCCCGCGGGCGAGCGCCTGGAGGACCCTCCTGACGGCGTCGAGGCTCGTGCCGCCGTCGCGGTCGACGGGGATCGTGCCGACGGCGTCGAGCCACCACGCGGCGATCCCCGGCCTCCACAGGCTCTTGCGCGCGAAGAAGCTCACCTGCGTCGGGAGGAACTGGCCGACGATCGGGGGATCCAGGTGGCTCACGTGGTTTGCCGCCACGATGTAGCCGCCGCTCCGGGGGAGGTTCTCGAGGCCGACGACGTCGCCCCGGAAGAACATCTGGTGGGCCAGCCTGCAGAGGCCGTAGAAGAAGCCGTAGACGGGCTCCATCTCGAGCTGGGCGTGCCTGCTCATGCGGGTGCGGGGCGCCGCGAAATGACGGAGGCCATCTGGTCGGCGACCTGGGCGACCGTCATGAGGGTCGTGTCGATCGACGCCGCCCCCTGCGACTGCGAGAGGGGGGCCGTCTTGCGCGAGGAGTCCAGCTGGTCCCGCTCGGCCACCTTGTCCTCCTGGCCCTGGCTCACCCGGCGCTGCTCGCGCACGGCGGCATCCGCGTGGAGGAAGAACCGGAAGTCGGCGTCGGGAAAGATGACGGAGCCGATGTCGCGCCCCTCCATGACGAGCCCGGCGAAGCCGCCCTCCCTCGCGGCCGCGGCCTGGCCGCGCTGGTAGGCGAGGAGCGCCGACCGGAGCTCCGGAATGGCGGCGAAGTGGGAAACGGCGTCGTTCACCTCCTTGCTCCGGATCTCGTCCCCGGGCGCGCGGCCCGAGACCTCGATCCGGGCCGAACGCCCCTCGATCCTCGTCCCCAGCTTCATGTCCGCCAGCGCGGCCGTGACCGAGGACAGGTCGCTTGCCGACGCCCCGCGCCGGAGCATCTCCGCGGTGACGGCCCGGTAGTAGGAGCCCGTGTCGGAATGCAGGAGGTTGAAGCGCTCACTGAGCGCCCGGGCCGTGGAGGATTTCCCGGAGGCGGCGCCGCCGTCGATGGCGACAATGATGAAGGGGTTGCCTGGGGTCGCGCTCATCAGGACTCCGAGGATTTTGCCCGCAGGCCGTCCAGCAAATCAAAAAACCCCGGGAAGGTCTTCGCGCTGCAGGCCGGGTTGGAGACCGAGAGCCACGGCTTGCCGTCGCCGCGGAGGTCATGGCAGCCGAGGATGGCGAAGCTCATCGCGAACCGGTGGTCGCCGTGGGTGTCGACGGTCACGTCGCGCAGGAGCGGGGCTGGCGTGATCTCGAGGGCGTCCTCCGTCTCGGCCACTTCCTGCCCGAGCCTCCTCAGCTCCGCGGCCATCCCGGCCACCCGGTCGGTCTCCTGCCTTCTCGTGTGGGCGATCCCCGTGATCCGGGTCGGCCCGTCCAGGAGGGGCGCGATCGCGGCCAGCGTCAAAAACGTGTCCGAGAATCCGGAGAAGTCCCGCCGGACGCCGGGGCCCCTGCCGCCGTCGCCAGCGGCCACGGTGATCCCATCCGGGCCGCCGGCGACGGAGAGACCGATGCCGGCAAGGACTTCCAGGAACCTGATGTCTCCCTGGATGCTGGGTCCCTCTGGCTTCAACCCCTTCAGGAGGAGGGATCCTCCGACCACAAGGGGAAGGGCGGCAAAATAGCTGGCCGTTGTCGCGTCGGGCTCGACGGAGTAGGTCCCGCCCGGCAAGCTGTAGCGGCCGGACCGGACCGTGACCGGGCCCCCCGCATCCAGGCGTTCGGCGCTGCCCACTCCGAATTGCGCCATCTGGAGCCCGGTCATCCGGACAAAGGGCCTGCGAACGCCGCCCTCCGGCGTCGCGGTGACCGGCTCCGCGGCGAGCGGGCTCACCATGAGGAGCGCGGAGAGCATCTGGCTGCTCTCTGTCGCGTCGATTGAGACAGTGCCGCCCCGAAGTCCCGAGGCGCGGATCTCTATCGGGAAGAATCCCTCCTCCTTCAGGCAGCGTATGTCGGCTCCCAGCGCACGGAGCGCGTCGACCAGCCCCTTCATGGGCCGCCTGCGCATCTGCGGCACGCCGTCGATCCTGAATGTCCCGCGCCTCGCGGAGGCGCAAAGCGCCGTCAGGAACCGGGCGGCAGTCCCCGCGAGCCCGACAAAGAGGTCCGCGTCGGTCGCGGGTATGCTGCCTCCCTGGCCCTCCACCCGGATCCGGCACCCCTCCTCGTCCTCGTCCACGTTGAATCCCAGGCGCCGAAGGGCCTCGGCCATGATCTCGGTGTCCTCGCTCAGGAGCGCGCCCTCCAGGGTGACGGGGCCGTCGCAGAGCGCGGCGAGCAGCATGCCCCGGTTGGTGATGCTCTTTGATCCGGGGACGGCCGCGGAGCCGCGGGCCGGCCGGACAAAGGGCCTCACCGCCAGGATGTCGGGGAGTGACGCTCTCACGGCGCCGGTCGGAATTTGTCGCGGTAGGCGCGGCCGCGCTCCAGCCGCGCCGTCACCTCGACGAAGTCGCGGTTGGCGAGCGCGGCCTGAAGCCCCTGGAGGTCGTCCTGGAAATCGCGCAGCGCCCTCAGCACCTCGTCCCGGTTCCCCTCAAGGATCGTCCTCCAGAGCTTGGGGTCCGACGACGCTATCCGGGTCGTGTCCCGGAGCCCGTTGCCCGCGAAGTTCCTCCAGGCCGGGTCCCGGGCGGCCAGGAAGGCGCAGAGCGACGAGGCGAGGACCTGGGGCAGGTGGCTGATGTGCGCGACTATCTCGTCGTGCCGGTCGGGATCCATCGTGACAACCTCGGCGCCGAGCTCCCGCCAGAAGCCGACCACCCTCGCGGCGGCCTCCGGGTTGCCCTGGTCGACCGGCGTCACGAAGCAGGTGCGCCCCTCGAAGAGATCCGCCGTCCCGTGCTCCCAGCCCGTCTTCTCGGAACCCGCCATGGGATGGGCGCCCACGAAGTGGGCCTTTCCGTTCAGGGCGTCGTGGCCGAGCCGCGAGATCTCGCCCTTGACGCTTCCGACGTCGCAGACCACGGCCCCCTCCTTCACGAATGGGGCTATCTGGCGCACCAGTGGCACGATCCGGTCGACGGGTGCCGCGATGACCACGAGGTCCGCGCCCCCGACGGCCTCCTCCGGGGTCGCGGCGACGGCGCTGCACCAGGCTTGCTCGCCCAGGGCGAGCCTCGTCTCCGGCCGGCGCGACCATATCACGATCCTGCGCGCGGTCCCCCGGGCCCGCGCGGCCCGGGCCACGGAACCCCCTATCAGGCCGGGGGCAAGGATGGTGAGCTGCTCAAGCATTGTCTCCGCAAAGACGCAAAATCCAACCCTGCTGTCGAGCCGTTCGTGGGATTGCGTTTTGACCCATAGTCGGGTTGGCTGGACCCTTCTGAGATGGACGCCAAATCCCCCAAGCCGGCCCTGGCAGACGACCACGCCCGCCGCGTGCGCGCCCTCATCGTCATAGTGGCGGCTGTGTTCATCCTCGCCCCGATCGTCGTGTACCTACTTTCCGGAAGATCCTCCCTGCCAAGGCAATGAACAAGACGCTGTTGCCCATCAGGATAATGTTCATTCTGCTCTGCACGGCGGCAGGATGGCTTGTCTGCTACACGGTCCGCGAATGGGACAACTACAGGACGACGGCCGCCTCGGTGGGGCTCTGCATCGGGGCCCTGGTGGTCCTGGTGGACGTCATGCTGAAGGGCTTCTCCCTGAGGGGGCTCTCCGCCCTGACCTTCGGAATCGCGGTCGGCTCCATCATCGCGAGCCTGGTCGCCACGTCGCCGCTCTTCTCGGAGGGCGACCCGGAGATGATCTTCCTGGCGAGGCTGGCGCTCTTCATGATCTGCCCCTACCTGGCGACCGTCATCGCCCTGCGCGGCAAGGACGAGTTCAACCTTGTGATTCCCTATGTCCGCTTCGTCCCGCACGAGGTGGACGTTCCCCTGGTCGTCGTGGACACGAGCGTCCTCATTGACGGGAGGATCGCGCGGGTGTGCGAGACCGGCTTCCTGAGCGCGGCCCTCGTGATCCCGCGGTTCATCCTGAACGAGCTCCAGGTGATCGCCGACTCGACCGACCCACTGAGGCAGGCGCGCGGCCGCAGGGGCCTGGACGTCCTGAACGCCCTCCGGGCCATCAAGACACTCGACATCCGCATCACGGAGAGCGAGGTGGCGAAGAAGGAGGACGTCGACGCAAAGCTCGTCTTCCTCGCCCAGTCGATGCGGGCCAAGCTCCTCACCACGGACTACAACCTGGCGAAGATGGCGGAGTTCCAGGGCGTTCCCTGGCTGAACCTGAACAAGCTCTCCAAGTCGCTCCAGCCCGAGCTCATGATCGGGGAGCGCCTCGAGATCGAGCTCGTGAAGCCGGGCAAGGAGGAGGGCCAGGCGATCGGCTATCTCGGCGACGGCTCGATGGTTGTGGTCACGGGAGGCCGCCAGCATGTCGGCCAGCAGGTCGGCATCGAGATCATCAGCCTGCTCCCCACGGGAGCCGGCAAGATGATATTTGCCCGCATGGTCGTCGATTCGGACACCGACCGGGGGCATTGAGGGGATCCCCCAAGATTGGTGTGGACTTGCCCCCTTTGGATTTTAGATAACTTCCCTTCCCCATGGGGCAGTAGCTCAGTTGATAGAGCGCGTCGTTCGCAACGACGAGGTCGTCGGTTTGATCCCGATCTGCTCCACCATTTTGGTGGCGAACCATGCTTCGTTTCTCGGGGCAATCCCAGTGCGCAAGCACTGCGACGGAGAATCTCTTCAGCTGCAGAATGTGATAAGTGGACCGAGATCTTTTTGCGCATCCGCGATTTGCATCGCCTGGATGTAGGTCCTCCGGAGGTTTCCTGCGCTTAGAAGGCTCTCTGGTGTGCCTCCCCAGGAGAGCGGAGCCTCTTTTGCGGCCGCAACCAAACAGTCTGCCATGAGCCTTGCGTGCCTTCCGTTTCCGTTGACCCACGGATGGATGAAAACGAGTTGGTAGTGCAATCGGATCGCGACCTCTCGAGTCGGGTAGGTTCGGTTTGCCACCCAGCACTTGGCATCGTCGATGGCATTCCGGACACCTTCGGGAATTCGATAGGCATCGACCCCCAGGGTGCGAGGCGTTTTCCGATATTCGCCGGCCCATCGCCATACCTTTAGGAACATCCGTCGATGCAACTCGCGAACGAATTGGTCGTCCAAGAAAATTCGCTTCTTCAGCATCCGCGGAACCAGCGCCCATTTTCGGGCGGAATTGATATTTTGCCGCTCGAGCAAGTTCAACTCTCTCTTCGTAAAAATGCTGGGAATCAAATCTTGTCGTTCGCTTTCGTCGATCGGCGTTTGGCCGTCATCTGGTTCGAACAGATTGTCGCTCATGGCTCTTTAGCCGAAAAGCCCGGCGCTGGATGCTCGATTCCGATTTGTTTAAGCAATCGGTTAAATCCCGTCGCCACGTGGAGCGACATCAGCGCAGGTCCGACGCCAAGGAAGGTATCTGAAATCAAGAAATAAAAATCGTATCCGAACTGGTACAACGCTTCGAATTCATCAAATGATGGGAGTGCCTCTAGTTCGAATCCGTGGACGCTGTGGACGGCGTAGTTGCTTCGAAACTGACGGAGGGAGCTGAATACGTCGCTCTTTCCGCTAACGAATGTAGTGAGGGCGTCTCGCAGGTAATCTTTCGGATTATCACACGTGCGCGGAATTCCGTGACGGGCTGAGAATCGCTCTGCAGCCTTTCTTTGCGCGTCGTTGTATCCACTCTCGGCAAGCGCATTGATTACTCCGTCAATCGAGTTCAGATCCTTCGATTGTTCCCGTTCGTAGATCTTGCACAGGGTTACGACAATGGCCTCTAACGAGAGACGCTGCATGAGGCCGAAAAGGGCATCACTAGAACCGGCCATTTTGATTTTGCCCGCATTTACAGAGATTAATTCATAGAGCGAAAGGTTCTGTCGGAGCCAGTAAAGCTGCTTGGCGAGGCCAATGTTTTTAGCATCAACAGGATCCTGGACTCCTTGACCCTCGATTTGCATCGAGTGTTCTGACGCTTGCAGGTTGACGACGTCCGGGTCGTTTCGCGCCGCTAGAGCAGCGAAATTCTCTGCGATCTCAGTTCTCGGGAGGAGAAAGTAAACGAGGTCGCAATTCAGTGCGTTTGCGGCGCGCTCTAGATTTTCAAGAGTGATGGTGCTCTTCGCTTCTCGCTCCTCAAATCGCGAGTATGCTTGGCGGCTGACGCCGATCTTGGAAGCAATGGATGCGACGGTTTCGCCGCAGGCTTGGCGTACTGCCTTGAGCCATCCAGCCGTAGGGCGTTTGATCGCGCGCCGCGTTGCCCGCATTGCGTGAATCGGCTCATCGAGTGCTTGCAGTTGGATATTTTGAATGCGGCTTGCCATGAATTTTAAAGGTTGCTCAAAACTAACAAAAAGCAATCTAAAAGGTGCTAACACTGACAAAGAAGCACCATTAAGGGTGCTCTCGATGACTGGTATTGTTCAATTCCGCCAAAGCGGACATTGGTGCGACTTTAGGTCTCTTTTACGATGAATATTCGTCCTGGCCGCTGTTTAGCAGTGAAATCAAGGGCGTGTTTAGCACCCAATTTCTTGGTTCGTAGAAAATGTTTAGCACTCTTTGGTTCGTGCTAAACATCTACCTGGTCCACCGATTAGGATTCGAACGAATCTGATTCACAGTATGGACGAGTTTCTGCGTCGAACGCCAGCGGGCCAATAAAACGGATCACCCTCTCCACAAGTCGAATGGTTCCAGTCCGGAGCTGTCTTTCGCACTCCGCTCATTAGTTTGTTGAAGACCTCTTGCGTCCTTCAGTTTGTGTTAGAGATCGATGTGGTCCGCCATACCGGGCTTGTCTGGGTATTTTCTAATCATTCAATCCCTTTCCATTGAGAATTTGCCGCATGCATTTTCCAACCCTTGAATCCCGGGTCTTGGATTGTTTGGGTGCGGAGAAATAGAGAATGTATGCTCTTTGCCGTCCTGGCGTTAATCCATCAAAAGCAGTTTTCAAGGCAGGCATTTCATCCAGTCTATTTTGCAATTCCTCAGGAATGGGTTCCGGGTTCTTCTTAAAATCCACCTTCAAACCGCCTTTTTCCGCATCGATGGCTTCGAGAATATAGGCTTTTAAGACGGGTTTCATCTCAACTATTTCTCGAACACTGGTGAACCGGATCTGGCGGGCCGCCTGCGTGTTCTCCCCGGGCTTCTTGAGGATGCCACTGGGATCGCTTAACAAGGCGCCTTTGAAAAACATAAGCGCACAGTATTCTTTGAATCCTTGTATTATGACTACGTTATTTTTCTGAAACGTGTAGCAAGGTTTACCCCACTTCAATTCTTCGGTCAGCCGACAGTCGAGAATGACCATTCTCAACTTCTCTGTTTCTTCCCGCCACTTTTGGGCATTACCTAAATAGGCATCAACCTTAGGATTCATGGTCGGTAGGAGGCAGTATTGGCGCCTATGGCGGATGGCTGGGAGAGGTGATGACCGATCCGGTTTCTCAAGAGTTTCTCCAGACCGATTCTTTGCCGAGTGGGTTTTGAGATTGCCCCGCCTACTCCGCGCGCAGGGCCACCGTCGGGCTGATTCTCGTCGTCCTGCGCGCCGGCAACCAGCAGGCGAAAAGAGCGACCGCCAACAGCAGCAACGCCGCGCATATGACAACGCCGGGATCCTTGCCCGGCAGCGCGGGAAGAATACGCGCCAAAGTCGTGACAAGGACGAAAGAGACGCAGAGGCCAATCGCTGCGCCGATGCTGGCTAGAATAATCCCGTTCCGGACAAACAGCCAAATGATGCCGCCGGGCTGGGCGCCGAGGGCCATGCGGATGCCGATTTCCTTGGTCCTCTCTGAGGCGAGGTTGGCCACGACGCCGTAGATCCCCACGGCCGAGAGGAGAAGCCCAAGGACCGCGATCTGCACCAGGATGCGCCGGAGGAAGTTGAAGTAGGAATAGGTCTGTGCCGTGTCCTCGGCGGTCGTTGCCATGTAGTCGATCGCCAGGTCGGGCACGATTTGTGCGATCGCTTTCCGGACAGGTTCCTTCAGGAGCCCAGGGTCTCCCGCGGTCCGCACGGTGAACACGACGCTACCCCAGGTGTCCTGGGCCCAGGGGCGGATGAACCTCAGGCTGGTCATGCTCGGGTTGTAGAACTCGCCGCCGCCTTTGAAATCCTGCATGACGCCGACCACTGTCGCCCATTTGCTGTCGCCGCCCGGATCGGTTTCCTGAAGGCGCTTCCCCAAAGGTGACTCACCCGGCCAATTTTTTCGGGCCATCGACTCGCTGACGATCGTGACCTGCTCCGATTCAAACCGGTCCGAGCCCAAGAATTCCCGTCCCTGGAGGAGGCGAATGCCATACACCTCAAACCAGCCCGGGCTGACGTTGAAATAGCCGGCCTCGGGCTCGTGGCCCTTCTCGGGGACGGGCTGGCCCTCTATCTTGAACGGCTCCATGCGGTTGCCCCAGGTCGGCGATCCGCTCGAAATCGATGCAGCCTCGACCCCGGGAAGGGCCCTGAGGGCTTCCAGCACGTGCTCTCCGAACGCGAGGACCTTGGGATGGTTCTTGTCCCCGCCGAAGTTGTCCTGGTCCAGGGAGATGTCCCCGAAGAGCTGCTGGCCCGGCTTCCAGCCCAGGTCCCGGTGGGTCAGGCGGTAGATGCCGCTGACAAAGAAGCCCGCCCCGGAGAGAAGGATCACGGCCATTGCAAACTCGATCACCACCAGGCTCTGGCGGAGCCAGTGCCGCGAGCGGTCCGAGGTGGACCCACGGCCGCCCGATTTCAGCGACATCGCGCAGTCCACCCGTGTGGCCATCCATGCCGGGACCGTCCCGAAGAACGCGCCTGAGACCAGGGCGATCCCGAAGGTGAAGGCGATCACCCGGAAATTGAGGGGCATCTCCATGTCGAAGAAATGGACGACGAAGCTGTTGCTCCAGACGCCCATCGCGATCCCGAGCACACCCCCTGTCGTGGAGACAATGACGCTCTCCTGGAGCAGCATGCCGATCAGCCGCCACCTCGTGCATCCGAGCGCCATCCGGATGGCAATCTCCTGGCTGCGCCGCGTCGTCCTGACCAGCTGCAGGTTGGCAAGGTTGATGCATGCGATCAGGAGCACGAGGCCCGACAGGGCGAATGTCATCCACGTGAGCTGCGCTCCGTCGTTCCCGAGCTGGTTCGTCGGGTAGCGGATGACGGCGAAACCCCGGTCCTTGTTGGTCTCGGGGTAGTCGTGTGCCAGCCTTTTCGCGACGACGTCCATCTGGAGCTGTGCCTGCTTGATGGAAACGCCACGCTTCAGCCTGGCTACTTCAGAATACCAGCCGACCTTCCGGACGGTTCGGCTGTGCGTCACGGGGTCGAGATAGAAGAATGCGGGACGGCTGTTGAACAGCGCCGGGTCATTCAACGACGGCGGCATGACGCCGATGACCGTGCTGACGCGGCTGTTCATGCGTACTGGCTTCCCGAGGACGTTGGGGTCGCCGTTGAAATGCGAGTGCCAGAAAGAGTCGCTGATGAGCGTGACGAACGCCATGTGCTTTGACTCGTCCTCGGTCGGAAGCCGCCCGAGTTGCGGCTGCACTCCGAGGACCGTGAAGAAATTGGCGGTCATGTAGAGGGCTCCTATCTGGATCGGGGGTTTTCCGATCTCAACGTAGCTCACAGACGCCAGCGAAAAGGCCGCGACATCCGTGAAGACAGTGTTCTGGTCCCGCTCGTCGAAGTAATCCGCAGGGGCGTTCGGGATGTTGCCCCAGCGGGGCGCCGTGGACCAAAGCTGCACAAGCGATGCCGGGTCGTGGTAGGGAAGCGCCTGCAGCATCAGGCGGTTCAGGACGGTGAACGCCGTCGTGTTCACGCCAATCCCGAGCGCCAGCGTCACGAGGGCCACGAGGGTGAATCCCGGGTTCGCGGCCAGCTGGCGAAGCGCGTACTTCATCGCGGCGCTCACAGTAAGGCGGCTGGCGGGGTGAGGTAAAGCGGAAGAGTTTGGCACCCTCCTTCATCCGACGGATGCCTGG
>PMSP01000023.1 GCA_003168315.1 Opitutaceae bacterium | reverse complement strand
GTAAGCGCGACGGGAGAATCATTGTTCATAGATGGAAGGGTTTGATAGATATTGTTGTGATATCATTTCGCTATCCTGTCAATCCGGCCTGCACTTGGAGTTGCATATGGGCCCTTGTCCGGGGCTTATGGATATTAATGTCCGCCCTGCGATTCGAAGCTGTGCCCAAGAAATCGCACAAGGGTCCTCGAGGGGCAACGGCTGAAATTGCCTGGCGCGTCGCAAAAAGGTGCCGTCGCCATAAGAAAATGGCGGGGGCCCTTCGGCCCCCCGGCTAGTCCTACCACCCAAAATGTCAGAAATTCAACGTAGCCTGGACATAGCAATAGTTCGCGTCCTTTGAACCGACGACGCGGAACGACTCCTTGACGTAATCCCCCTCGAAAAAATGGCCGACGCCGGCCTCAAGAATCACTCCGCGGGTTATTGTCCATCCCCCGATCGCGTCGATTTCCTGGCCCAAGTCCGGGCTGTAGCCGGGATTGATGTTGAAGCCCTTTCCGCTTCCCGGTGTCGCCCCGGCGGTGTTCCTCGGGACTCCAGCCACGTTGTACCAGTAGTCGTGCGTGGTCTCGAGATACTGCTGATGGGCATCCAGCGTCAGGCTCGTTGTTGCGCTCGGCTTGACCGAGAACGACACGCGGTAGTCCTCGATGTTCTGGAGGCTCGAAAGGTCCATCGCGCCGTAAAGCCCGTGGTTTGAGGGCAGGAGGTTCTGGAATGTCTCGCTGTCCTTGTCGGTGGAATTGCGGTCGCCCGAGGCAAAGCTGATGATCGCGGCAACGCGGGGCTTGAGCGGGCTGTCCTTCCATGTGTAGCCCCCCTGGAGGATGAACGCCCAGGCGTTCTGGTCGAGCCGCGGGGCCGCCTTGGCCACGGCCACGGTCGTCGCCGGGAAGACCGCCGTGCGATCGCCTGTCTGCCACATGGCCTCGATGCCATAGTCCCAGGGACCGTAGGCGCCAGGCTTGGTCTTCGTGCGATAGCCGAACGTGTAGGTGTCCTGGGGAGCGGTGAAACGAAACGGGGCCGGCACCATGGACCAGTTGTCCGTCACGATCCCGCGGGAGACATTGCGTGCGAAGACATAGAGCTCGGTCACGTTTTCCTTTTTCAGGCTAGGGAAGTCAAAGTAGGCGCCTGAAAGCGTGTCCTGCTGATTGCCCGTCTCGAAATGGTCCTCATCGACGTACACCAGGTTGGCGGCGAACAAGTCGACGCCAACGAAGGAGTCCTGGTAGCGCAGCTTCACGGCGTCGAACGTGTGCGGGATATTCAGCCAATAGGCATTCCCCACCAGCCGCCCTTCCCCGTAGACGAGCTCCTGCCGCCCCACCTTGAGCGTGACCGGGAACTTCTTCAGGTCGCCAATGAGGACATACGCCATCTGCAGCTGGAATGGGCCGTCGTCCTCCGCGAGGTTCTTGCCCGCCGCAGTGGATGTGTACCTGTCATCCCCGATCGAATAGCTCGACCTTCCCTCGACAAGGAAGGACACCCAGTCGTCCGTGTAGCCGACCCGGGGCATGAGGCGCGTGAGCCAGTAGTCGTTGCTATTCGTAGTCGGCGGCGCGTCCGAGAAGTCGAAGTTGGAGCCGGCATGGGTTGTCCCGGCGTCCGTCTTGTCCTCAAAGCGCAGGCGCTCATTGACGCCAATGTCCCATCCCTTGAGGGAGGGCTCGGCGGACAGCATGTAGTCATCGATCAACCCGGGAACGGGGCCCGTGGGCGAAGGCGGCACATATTGCGCACAGGCCGAGGCCGCCGTAAGGAGGAAGCACAGTATCTTGGTGGTTTTCATAGGGTAGATTTGCGGTCTTTCGCGAGGTCAGCGCGAAAGGAGGCCAAGCGCCCGGGGGCGCGACTCATTTACTCAGACAAACTGTCCAATCAGTGAAACGGATTCAAAAAGGGTGGGGTTTGGCGCGCGGGCTCTGGGGGTTGCCGGCGGCGCGGGGCTGGATCTGGGAACACACGGGTAAATGCGATGTTTGGCGGCAGGAAAACCCATCAGTGACCATCTGCCACAACTTCGGGGCGGATGGCGGCAATTCCCGGGCTCACTAGCGCAAAAACCCCATCGGAGTAGGCTCCCGAAAAGCCGGGATTCCCGCGTAGGGATAGCCCGGATAGGCAGAGTTTGCCCGCCGCCGATCTCGGTCCCCGGGGCAGGATCTTGGGCCGGCACGTGCCGGCGATGCCCCAACCGAAACTGGTGGATTTTAGGCAATCGAGATTTTCCCCTTCCGCCAATTAATCCCAACTACTTGCTCCATAGTATATAACATATCTTTTCCTCTTTCGCGATGCCGCCCTGCCGGCAAAAAGTTTCCGCCTCCCCGAATGGATCGGCGCAAAATCCATGAGTTCCGCTGACCGGAACTTAGGCCCCGAAAGCTGTCCATTATGCGGTGGCGCAAGCTCTCATTTGGGCGCGGATGCGGGGGAGCCAGATTAAGAATTTTTAATCATTTCTTCGCGGCCCCTTAATCACCTTCGTGTACAGTCCCTGGCAATGATTCCGTCATGCGCATACTTCTCGTAGAGGACGAGCGCAAGGTCGCCGAGATGGTCTCCCGGGGACTCAAGGCTGAGCGCTACGCCGTTGACGTCGCGGAAAATGGCGACGCCGGCTGGGCGATGGCGAACACTTATGATTACGACCTGGTGATCCTTGACCTGGGACTGCCGGACATGGATGGCGGCGAGGTTCTCCGCAGGATCCGGACGCGGAATGCGACCCTGCCGATCCTGATCCTGACGGCGCGCGATGCGACGGCGTCAAAGGTCACGAGCTTCGAGGCGGGCGCCGACGACTACCTGACCAAGCCGTTTGCCTACGCCGAGCTCGTGGTGCGGGTGAAGGCCCTGCTGCGCCGGGGACCCTCCAAGCAGAGCAACGTCGTCCGGGTCGGAGACCTCGAGCTCGACAGGCTCACCCAGCAGGTGAGCCGGGGCGGCCAGAGGATAGAGCTGACGCCCAAGGAATACTCGCTTCTCGACTACCTCGCGACGCATCCCGGCCGCGTGCTTTCGAGGACGATGATCGTCGAGCATGTTTGGGACCAGAGCTTCGAGGGCCTGACCAACATCGTGGACGTGTANNCGCCTCGCCGCCTGGCACGCCGTCCTGTTCACGGCCGTCTTCGCGGTCCTCGGCACCCTCCTCTACGCCTCCGTCAAGGAATACCTCTACGACACGCTTCTGGAGACGCAGGCCCGCCGGGCCCGCCAGATCGCGGAGGCGCTCCTGGCGAACGCGCCGCGGACCGGGGAGGACTACGTCGTCCGCGAGATCAATTCGCTGTATTCGCCGGAGCTCAGCAACCGGTTCATCCGCGTGTCCCGGCGCGACGGCAGCGTTCTCTATGTCTCCGGGCCGCCCAGC
>PMSP01000038.1 GCA_003168315.1 Opitutaceae bacterium | reverse complement strand
TGACAGCGGTTTATGCAATCGAATGCCATCACGGCCTGGGCCCCTCGCTGCCCGGGATCGGCATGCTTGGCACGGTCTTTTCGGTGGGGCTGATCGCGTTTAGTTTTTGCCGCTGGGTGCCGGCTTGCCTGGGCGTCCGCGCGCAGGCGCTGGTGGGAGCATGGAGGGCCGAATTCGCGCCGAGGAGGCTCGTCGGCTGCTTCGGTGTTTGCGGCGCGATTTTCCTCTACGCGATGGTGTGGCGGTTCACCTTTCCGAACATCGACGGCTCATCCGAGAAGATCGCCGATTTGTCGTTTATCTGCAGCTACTACACGGGCGAAACGATCCCGGTGCCGGACGTGTGGTTCTCACCGTACCCGTCGACCCAGTATTACAGCTTCCAGCACTACGGCGCCGCGCTCATGGGCCGGGCGCTCGCGATCCCGCCCGGCGAGGCCTATAACCTGGCGTTCTGCCTGCTGGTGGCCCTCGGGGGCACCGCGTTCTCCGGGACCGTGTTCATGCTCGCGCGGAAATCCTGGGTGCGCGCGCTCGTGATCTGCGGCTTCGTCTTCGGGGGGATGGGCATGACGATCCTGATCCACCTGACCGACACCAACGTCTACCCGTGGACCAGCATGCGCTTCATAGGGAGCGCGCCGATGGACAAGCCGCCGCTCGGCCCCTGGCTGAAGGACTACCAGTCCCATTTCGAGCACCTGGAGCTTCCCGGCGAGCCGTATTCCTATTCCATCTACCTCGGGGACTACCACGCGCCGCTCTCGGGCTACTACCTCCTCGGGATTTGCGCTATGGCGATTCTCCTCTGGCAGAGGACCCGCCTGAGGCGCTACGCCGTCATGGCCGGGTGCACGCTGACCTGGACCGTCCTCGCCAACACGTGGTCCATCCCGCTCCAGGGAATCGGCGTGGGCGCCTGGCTCCTCGTCAACCACCGCGACTGGCGCCGCCTCCTGCCGTCGGTCGCGGGGGGCGCCGCCGTCATCTGGATGGCCGCCTGGGTCTACCTTTCCGAATTCACGGCGTCGGCCGCCGGATACGGGGCGGCCCTCCGCCCCGTTCCCTGGAACGAGCATTCGCCGCCGCTCCTTTTCTTCCTGTTCATGCTCCCGACGATAGCGCTCATAGCCCTGGGGCTTGTCTCCGGGAGCCGCCAGGGGCGCCTCCTCGGGATGCTGTGGCTCTCGTTCCTCCTGTTTTCCGAGTACTTCTACATCGATGACATCTACTCGGGGCTCTACGACCGCTTCAACACGACCCTCAAGTGGTGGCCGTGGATAGCGGCGGGAACGCTCATGTCGCTGGGACCCTTCGTGCTCGAGCAGGCGCGAAAGAGGTGGGTCCGGGTCGCCGGCCTCGTCTTCTGCGTCTATCCCTGCTTCTACGTGCTCGACCTCTCGAAGTTCTTCCTCGCCGGCCCGAGGAAGTCCATCGGGCAGATGGAGGGCACGACCTTCCTGACCAAGGACGAGTTCCCGCGCCTCATGCTCGGCAGGATGAAGGTCGAGAAGCCGGGCGTCGTCGTGGAGCGTCCCGACAAGGAGGGCGGCTTCACGAACTCGGCCGTCATCCCGCTCTTCGCCGGGCAGACGATGTGGCTCGGCTGGTACGGGCACGAGCTGCTGTGGCGGGAGTTCCGGGAGGACGTGAGGCGGCGCCACGACGCGCTCCTCAGCTTCTTCGACGGCGAGATGCCCGACGCCGGCAAGTGGCTCTCGTCGCAGGGGATCGACTACGTGCTCTGGTACCGGGAGGGCGACATCCCCGAATTGTGGGACAGGGTGAACAAGTCGGTCAGCCCGCAGTACCTGTGGGTGGACATCCTCACCTACCAGGACCACCTCGAGGATGGGCGCCGCGTGGGGTTCTGGAAGCGGGCCCCGATCCTCGCGCGCTGACGCTCAGGGCTTCCCGTCGCGGAGCTTCTCGAACGTGTGGAGGGCCGCTCCGACCACCTGGTCCATGTTGAGGTAGCGGTACTGCGCGAGCCGCCCGATGAAGGTGACGCCCTCCTGCCTCGCCGCGAGATCGCGGTAGCGGGTCGCCAGCGCGTCGCTCTCCCCGCCCGGCACCGGGTAGTTGGGGTCGCTCTCGCCGGGCCTGTATTCGGCGGGGAACTCGCGGACCAGGTTTGAGCAGCGGCTCACCTGCCCGGTCACGTGCTTCAATTCGACGGTCCTCGTGAACGGCTCCGGGCCGGGATAGTTCACCTGGAGCACCGGCTGCACGAAGCCCGACGCGGGGACCTGGGCGCTGTCCAGCTCCTCGAGCTGGTAGCGGGCGGTCCGGTAGGGCAGCGGTCCAAACCTGCAGTCGAAGTATTCGTCCAGCGGCCCGGAGTAGATGAGGTGCCGGTGGCGGATCCGCGGCAGGATCTCGCGGTAGTCGGTCTCCAGGCGGATGTCGGCCTTCGAGGCCTCGAGCATCGCCTCGAACATGGGGTGGTAGCCGAGCTTCGGGAGGGCCTGGAACTCATCGCGGAAGTAGCGCTCGTCAAGGCCGGTGTGGATCGGGATCCGGCGGCACACCGAGGCGTCGAGGGCCTCGGCGGGCCTTGCCCACTGCTTCTCCGTGTACCCGCGGTAGAAGAGCTCGTAGAGCTCGGGCCCGACCGCGGCAAGTATGGCCTCCTTGGAATTCGCCGGATTGGCGATCGGGAGCGCGCTCCTCGCAAGATACCCCTTGAAGTCATCCTCGGTCGCCGACGGCTTGCCGCTGAACTGCCTGAACGTCCCGAGGTTGATCGGGAAGCTCCAGAATTTGCCGCCCGTGAAGACGTTCACGCGGTACTTGGCGTCCGTCCATCCCGTGAAGCGGCTCAGGTACGTCTTCACCAGCTCCGAGTTCGTCCGGAAGTAGTGCGGCCCGTAGACATGGAAAAAAAGCCCGTTCCGGTCCTTGCGGTCGTGGCAGTTGCCCCCGATGTGGTCGCGCCGCTCGACGATGAGGCAGCTGCGCCCGAGCGAGCCCAGGCGCTCCGCGAGCACGAGCCCGGAGAGGCCCGCCCCTACAATCAGGTAGTCGTAGCTGTCGCGCATCCCCTAGTGGCCCAGCCGGAGCAGGTCGCGGTGCAACCGCACGGCCTTGGGCGCGAAGCCCCACAGGCGCACCGTTGGGTGGCCCCCGATGCGGTCGCGGAAATGAATGGGGACCTCGAGGAACCCCTCGGGCTCGAGGAGGAGGGCCATGGCGATGTTCGCCAGGCTGAAATCCGGGGGCACCCGCTTCGCCGCGGCGGCCGCGAGCGGCGCCCGGTAGAGGCGGAAGGGGACGTTCGTGTCGTTGAGCCGCGTCCTGCGGGCGACCTTGAGCGATGCGCGAAGGACGCTGCTTATGACCCTGCGGGCCAGGCCGTCATCCCGGCTCGTGCGCCTGCCGTAGACCGCGGCGGCGCCCTCCCGGAAGCCCCACACGCTGGCGAACCCGGCGGGATCGCACTGGCCGTCGGAGTCGATCTGGAAGATATAGGTCGCCCCGAGGCGGTCGGCCTCGATGTAGCCGACGAGGCAGCTCTGGCCATGCCCCCGGTTCGCATGCCGGTGCACCCGAAGCTCCGGCCACCCGAGGGCGGCCAGCGCGGCGGGCGTCCGGTCCGTGGAGCCGTCGTCGACGACCAGGATCAGGAAGCGACCGTCGCCGACCGTCCGGGAAAGCTCGGCGCGCCACTCCGCGAGCACGGGCGCGATTGCGTCTTCCTCGTTGAATACGGGCACGACGAGGACAAGTTCTGGAGGTGTAGGTGGCACGGTGCGTTGCGCGTGTTTGCCGGATGGATTCGGCGGGCGATCTTCTCAGACGCGCGCAGGGTTACGCAACGCCAAAGGCCCGCCCCGGGCGCGCCCGGGCATGCCTAAGGCGTTGATTCAAAGTTTTTTGACCCGTCGCCTGCGGGCTTTACGCACCCCCGGAAAGGCTGGGATAGTCGGTATACCCCTCCGGTCCGGGAACGTAGAACTTGTCGGGCCTTGGCGCGTTCAGGGGCGCCTTTTCAGCAAAGCGCCGGGGCAGGTCCGGGTTGGCGATGAAGAGCGTGCCGAAGGCGACGGCGTCAGCCTCGCCCCTGGCGAGGACGCCCTCGGCCGACTCCTGCGTGAATTTCTCGTTGGCGATGTAGACGCCGCCGAATGCCGTCCTGATCTGGGGGCCGATCCGGTTCGGGCCGAGTGACTCCCGGGCGCAGATGAATGCGATCTTCCTGCGGCCGAGCTCGCGGGCCACGTAGCTGAAGGTCGCAAGCGGGTCGGAGTCCCCCATCGACTGCGCGTCGCCGCGGGGCGCCAGGTGCATGCCGACCCTTCCCGCCCCCCAGACGGAGATGACGGCGTCGGTCACCTCGAGCATGAGGCGCGCCCGGTTTTCAACGGGACCCCCATAGGCGTCCGTTCGGTGGTTCGAGCCGTCCTGGAGGAACTGGTCCAGCAGGTAGCCGTTCGCGCCGTGCACCTCCACGCCGTCGAATCCCGCGGCCCGCGCGTTTTCCGCGCCCCTGCGGTAGGCCTCGACGACTCCCGGGAGCTCGGCCGCCTCCAGCGCGCGGGGCGTCACGTAGGGCCGCTCCGGGCGGACGAGGCGCACGTTGCCCGCAGGGGCCACCGCGCTCGGCGCCACCGGGGTCGCCCCGTCGAGGAAGCACGGGTCGGAGATGCGCCCGACGTGCCAGAGCTGCAGGAGCATGCGGCCGCCGGCGGCATGCACCGCCGAGGTGACGAGCTTCCAGCCCTCGGCCTGCTCCGCCGACCAGACGCCGGGGGTGTCGGCATAGCCGACGCCCATCGGCGTCACCGACGTGGCCTCGGAGATGATGAGCCCGGCCGATGCGCGCTGCCGGTAATATTCGGCCATGAGCGCATTCGGCACGCGCCCGCCGCCGGTCGCCCTAGAGCGCGTCAGCGGGGACATGACTATGCGGCTGGGGAGGCGGAGCTCGCCGACGCTGATGGGGTCAAAGAGGCTGGGCATCGTGTGGGCGCAACACACCCACAATGGCCCCTTTGTCGAACCGTTCCGGCGGGATTACTCCGAGATCAGCTCGGCGCCCTCGAGAACGAGGAGGCGCGTCTTCGTCCGCACCCCGCCCGGCGCCGAGAAGCCGGTCATCTTGTCGTTCGCCGAGACCACGCGGTGGCAGGGGACTAGGAGGGGCCAGGGGTTCGCCGCCAGGGCGCTCCCGACGGCGCGCGCGCCCTCCGGGCCGAGGGCCATCGCCCGAGCGATGTCGCCGTAGCTCCTCGTGCCGCCCGCCTTGATGAGGAGGGCCTGGGCGTAGACCGCGCGCTGGAAATCACTGACAAGGGGCCAGTGGAGGCTCACGTCGGAGAAATCCTGCAGGTCGCCCTCGAAGTGCCTCCTCACCCGCCCGATCACCGCGCGCACCCAGCCGGGCGCCTCGTCCTCGCGCGCGCGCCCGTCGCCGCCGGACGCGCCGCGCCCCTCCGCGCCGTCCACGTCGGGAAGGCGGAACCGCGTCAGGGCGGCGTCGTTCCACGCGACCGTGCACTCGCCGAACGTCGTGGGAAAGAGGACAAAGGCCAT
>PMSP01000228.1 GCA_003168315.1 Opitutaceae bacterium | reverse complement strand
GCGGTCCGCCGGCTGGAACGGGCCGGCTACCGGGCCGCGTGGACCAACGAGGGCGTCGGCGGCATCGGACAGGGGCTGGCAATCGCTGCCCACGCGGTGGCGCTCATAAAAAAGGCATGAAGGCGGCGGGAGCGTTCGTCGCCCTCCTATCGGTCTGCGCGGCTCTCGCGGGATGCTCCCGGGAGACAAACGTCAGCTCCGGGGACAGGTCCCAGGTCCTCCACCGCGGGTACGCGCCCGAGCTCGCCGACCTTGACCCGCACATGGCGACGCAGACGTCGTACTACACGGTCCTGTCGGCGCTGCTCGAGGGACTGACCTCCGAGGACCCGTCGGACCTGCACGCGGTGCCCGGGGTCGCCGAGCGCTGGGAGGTCTCGCCCGACGGGCTTTCCTACACCTTTTACCTGCGCCAGGACGCCCGCTGGTCCAATGGCGACCCGGTGACCGCGCAGGATTTCATCGGCTCCTGGCGCAGGATGCTGACCCCGTCCCTCGGCGCGACCAACGCGAGCCAGCTCTTCCTGATCCAGGGCGCGGAGGCGTTCAACAAGGGGCTCTCCGACTTCTCCTCGGTCGGGCTGCACGCAAGGGACGCGCGCACGCTCACGGTCGCCCTGGAGCATCCCGCCCCGTGGTTCCTCTCGCTCCTCTCAAGCCCCTCGTGGCTCCCCG
Organism: Opitutaceae bacterium; assembly: GCA_003168315.1. Taxonomy (GTDB): domain Bacteria; phylum Verrucomicrobiota; class Verrucomicrobiia; order Opitutales; family Opitutaceae; genus Palsa-1447. The sequence continues at coordinate 3,069 of PMSP01000228.1, read as the reverse complement.
TTCCGCTGGCGACCGTGGCAAAATACGGCGGGATCGGACAGCGGGGAAACCCGTGGGCGATGCCCGGCCGGTGGGTCGGCAACGGGCCATTCGACCTCGGCTCGTGGCGCCAGGGCCAGGAGATCGTCGTGACAAGGTCGCCAACCTACTGGGACACGGGCCGGGTGGCTCTGCGCGAGATCCACTTCCATGCCTTCGACTCGATCGATGCCGAGGAGCGGGCTTTCCGCGCGGGCCAGCTTCACCTGACGGAAACGGTCCCGCCGGACAAGATTGACGGCTACCGCAGGGAGTCGCCGGGCCTGCTCCGGGTCGACCCGCTCCTTGGGACGTATTTCCTGCGGCTCAACACGCGCCGCCCCGGATTGAGCGACGCACGGGTCCGGCTTGCACTGGCCTATGGCGTCGACCGGGAGGCGATCGCCGGCAAGGTCCTTCGCGGCGGCCAGAAGCCGGCATTCTCGCTCACGCCGCCCGGCCTCGGCGGCTACGCGCCGGACCCGGTACAGGAAAGAAACATTGATGAGGCGAGGCGCCTCCTCGCGGAGGCCGGGTACCCCGGCGGCGTGGGCCTGCCGGCGCTCGCCCTTCTCTACAACACCTCGGAGACCCACAAGGTCATCGCGGAGGCCCTGCAGGAGATGTGGCGGCGCGACCTCGGGGTCCAGGTGACGCTCGTCAACCAGGACCTGAAGAGCACCGAAGAGGCCAGGATCACCGGCAACTACGACCTGCTGCGCTCCGCGGAAATCGCCGACTATGCGGATCCGTCCGCCTTCCTCGAGATCATGCGCGGGGACAGCGGCAACAATTTCACCGGATGGGCGAACGCCGACTACGACAATCTCCTCTTCACGGCGGCAAGGACCACGGACGCCGCCGCGCGGAACGCCCTATACGGCAAAGCCGAGCGCCTGCTCCTGACCGAGGCCCCCATCATCACGATCTACCACTACGCCCACGTGTTCCTCATCCGGCCGTCCGTGCGCGGCTGGTACCCGAACGTCCTCGACCATCATCCCTACAAGTTCGTCTCGCTCGCGCCTTAGAAGCCGCGGCGGGAGCGGTCCCGGCGAACGCTACGCGCCGCCCCTGGTCAGCGGGATTTCCGCCCTTGAGGTGAGGCGCTTCGTGAGCAGCAGGCGCCCGCGGTCATGCAGGCCCAGGCTTGCGCAGAGTCCGACCGCGGGCCCGTTCCCTGCCGAGGTCTCGACATGCAGGGCAAGGATCCCGCGGTGGCGGCAATCCTCCAGGGCCGCCGACAAAAGTTCTCTCCCCAGGCCGCGCCGCCTGGACGCCGGCCTGACAAACAGGTCGTCGACGAAGGCGTCCAGTCCCCCGAATTCCATGCTGAATCGGAGGGTGATGACGACGTAGCCGGCGGCCTGCGTGCCGGAAGACACGATCCGCACTAGGCCCCGCGAAGGATCGGCCATCAAGGCTGAGAAGGTCGCCGATGCCCACCCGTTGTCCAGGCCGAGGTCCGCCTCCCCGTAAAACTCGCGCATCATGGCGATCAGTCCCGGGATGTCGGCGGGCGTGGCGACCCGCGTCGTCGCCGTCACGAGAGCGCCCCCTTTCGAGGGCGCTTGGAACCCGCCGCGCCGGCGGACTCCAGCCTCATGCTCTCGCACCTGACAAAGCCGAATTTCCCATAGAGGCCGTGGGCGTCCCGCGTCCCCAGGAGGACCTTCGTTCCCCTCACGCTTCGGTGGGAGACTGCGGCCGAGACAAGGCGCTTCCCGAGCCCCCTTCCCCTGTGGGCATCATCCACGACGACGTCGCAGAGCCACGAAAACGTGGCGCCGTCCGTCACGATCCGGGCGAATGCCACCTGCCGGCCGCCCCGCCTCTCGTAGATCCCGAAGGGGAGGGAATTCCTGATGGATTTCCTGATCGCGGCCCTGGAGCGGTTCCGCGCCCAGTAGGAGGCGGCGAGCGCCGAGCTGATGAAGCCCAGGTCGAGCCTGCTGGCCGACGTGCTGATCACGTAATCCTCGCGGCTGCTTTTCATGGGAAACGTCAATCTCGGCTGTCTCGAGCGGCCGTCACCGGCGCCTCAAGCTGTCGACGCGCTCGACCAGTTCGTCGGCAACCCTGGAGCGCATGTGCGGCAGGAAACCCCCGTCGGAAATGGGCGTGAAGGTCACTTCCTTCCCGAATCGGCCCGGATCGCGGAGGGTCAGGGTGATCCGGCGCGGATTGGTCATCACCGAGCTGCTGACATTCATGATGTTCGTGAGGGCAACCCTCTCCTCCCAGCCCTTGTTCTTGACGATGAGTTCATCCCCGTTGTCCCAGACCTCGTCGACCAGGTCGAATACCAGCTTCTTCATGATCACAAAGGCGATGATCGACATGAAGACCGGCATGATGACAAATGCGACCGGAACCGATCCCCTCCCCCGTGACGCGACGAATGGCATCACCACGATCAATGCGAGCACGCCCACCCATGCCAGCGGGAAGACCCGTTTCAGATAAAACGTCCTTTTTGAGGAGATTCGCTTCATGTCGCCGGCCCGGTACCAGGGTGACGGGAGGTTGGAGATGCGGGGCTCATCCGTTTGCTTTGCAGACACCTCATGAAGAGCGGCGGCCGCGTTGGAAAGGCTGAAACGGAACATTCCGCCCCCAGTGAAACCTGCAGGGTGCGCCAGACGACCCCCGCCTTGCCTTCAACCCCGGCGGGAGCAGCCTTGAGGCAATGACCAAGTTTCTCTCCCTCTTGGCCCTCTTGGGGGGACTGCTCCTCATTTACCTGGGATATGAGCGGCAGCTCTCGCTCGCCGGGAGGGCGGACAGGACGTTTTCCCGGCTGGGGACCGCGATCGACGGCGGGGACCATACCCCGACCCACGTCCGCTATTACGTCGCGGGCGCCGTCCTCACGCTCGGCGGCGCCTTCGGCCTCGGCATCATCAAGAAATAGCGCGGTTTCGCCAGCGCCTGAGCGCGATCCCCGTCGCGGAGTTCGCGCACCCCTCGACCGCCGCCCTCGCGCCCGCCACGACGAGTTCGCCCCCGCTGCGGCCGCCGCCGGGGCCGAGGTCGATGATCCAGTCCGCG
>PMSP01000362.1 GCA_003168315.1 Opitutaceae bacterium | reverse complement strand
ACCATCAGCGCGCGCGAAGCGGCGAATTTGCCCATGATGCGGCGGCTGGCGACGACCACCATCATGGCGACCATCAGCGGCACGGCGACCACGCCGTTGACGACCGCGCTCCAGAACAACATGCGGATCGGATCGAGCGGGGTCAGCGCCGCGCCCAGGCCGGCCAGCGAGGGGCCGCGAAAGAATCCCCCGCCGCGCGTGCCGTTTGAATACCGCAGGACCAGGCCGAGGCAGGCTCCCATGGCGAGCAGGATGAAGGCGCCCCAGTGGTTGTCGTAGACAAAGGAGGCGAAAAAATAGTCCTGCGGGGACTTCACCGCCCCGAAGTAGATGCCGCCCGATCCCAGGAGCTTCTGCACCGTCCCGAATACCGAGAGGACGAGGGCATTGCCGACGGCCACCGCGAGGAGGACGCGGATCAGCCTCCGGTGCGCGATCGCCAGCGCGATGTTGAAGCACGAGAAATAAATCCCGTCAAAGAGCCACAGGGCGCGCAGGGCGGTTTCGGCTCGGGCGGCGCTGGGGATCCACCAGGGCACCCGCAGGGGCATCAGGTACACGTCGCTCCCGTAGCCAAGCACCCTGAATCCGGGCGTGAGGCACGAGGCAAGGACGAGGGCGTTCAGCATGACGACGGGCCATGCCCAATGGATCGTGCCGGCGGCTATCCTCCGGCGCGCGCCGCGGCTCAGGAGGAGGGTCGCCGTCAGCAGGGCGCCGAGCGATCCCCAGATGGAGATGGGTGTCCGAACCCAGTCCGCGTTGCCGCCGAACGCCCACGAGACACCGATCACGAAGATCGCCACGTGCGCCGCGACGAGGCGCTCGAGGTTCGTCGCGGAATGCTGGCGCGGGGCTTCTCTCACGGGCGGCGCGCCCTCGCGTCGGCGCGGAGTCCCGCGTAGAAACCCGAGAGAAGCCGGGCCGCCGCACCCCAGGAGAATTCCCGCAGGACCCATTCGCGGGCTATCGCGCCGCGGCGGCCAAGCTTCTCCACGCCCTCGGACGTCGCCTGGCGGATCGCGGCGCCGAACTCGGGCCAGGGAACGCACCATCCGGCCCCGTTCCGGTTGAGGCCGGACCAGGGCGTCGTGTCGGTGACGAGCGCGGGCACGCCGCTTGCAAGGGCCTCCGCTATCGAAAGCCCGAAATTCTCCCCGTGGGAAGGCAGCAGGAAGAGGGACGCTACGGCGTAGGGGGGGGGATGACCGGCGCCGTCGTGGACCTGGACCCTCCCGGAATGACCGGCCCTCATCACGTAGTCCTCGAGCATCTTCGGGCTGTATTCCTCGGGGATCCCGACCACGAGGAGCAGCCAGTCCAACGGGCCGTTCTCGAGCCACGAATCGATGAGCTCAAGCAGGCGCTTCTTCCGGTGGAACCTCGAATAGAACAGCGCCACGGGCCTCGCGCCGAGGGACGGCATCAACCTGCGCCAGTGGGCCTCCGCGGCCGCCAGGTCCTCCCTTGACGGGGAGCCGACGCCGTTCGGAGCCACGCAGACGGGCTGCCTGAAGCCGAGCTCGCGCAGGGACCGCGCCTCGTCCTCGCTGGTCGCGTGCCAGCCGTCGACGGCCTCAAACGCCCCGGGGTGCAGGAATGCACGGGCAAGGGCCTTCCTGCGGTGGTGGTGCCTCCACGCCCAGGGATCCATCATCCCGCGGGGCGAGACGACGAACGCCGCGCCGAGGCGGCGTGCCGCAAGATGCGCGTAGTGGAGCGTCCGCAGCCAGACCGAATGGTGGTGGACAACCTCCGCCGTGACGGTCCGCAGGTGCCTCCTCAGGGCCGCCGAGGCGCAGACTGAGCCGGGCCAGTCCCGGCGGAACGCGCGGATCTCCAGCTGCCCTGCCGTCCGGGTCCATCCCTCCGACGGGTCGGTGGTGAGGAGCTCCACCCTGCCGCCCTCGGCAAGGGCGGTCGCGAGCCCGAGCACCGACTTGCTCGGGCCCCCGTGCCGGGCCTCGAGGCTCGGGACAATGTGGCAGGAATTCACGCGGCGGGAGGGATTCGCTCCTTCAGGACCCGGCAAGGGTTGCCCGCGCAGACGGTCCTGGGGGGCGTGTCCCTGACGACGACCGACCGAGCTCCCACGACGCAAAGCTCGCCGATCGAGACGCCCGGCCCGACGAAGACGTCCGCCGCCACCCAGGCATTCTCGCCGATCGTGATCGGCTTCGTCACCAGCGGCATGGACCATCTGCCATAGTCGTGGGTGCCGGCGCAGAGGTGGCAGTTCTGGCTCACGTTGGCGCCCCTGCGGAGGTGGACCATCGCCAGGTTGTAGACGACCACCCCGGGCCCGATCATCGAGCGCGGCTCCAGGCGCAGCTTCGCCGGGAAAACGATCCTGACCGACGGAAAGATGACGACCCTGGCGGGCTCGGGTATCTGCGCCCCGAAAAGCCTGAGCAGGCGCGCCCGGAACCCGTGCCACGCCCGCGGGCTCCGGCGGAACACGGTCGACTGGACGAGCGACCAAAGGATCCGCGCGGAAATCTCGCCGGCGGAATAGGGGGTGGAGGCGCCCCGGCCGAGGTAGGGTTCTTCCTTTGGCATGGCCCGACTATTGCGGCTTTTCCGCCGCGGCGCCCGTCAAAAGCGCGATATCGTCCAAAATGTTCCGGGCCACCTCGGGGTAATCGAACCGCCTCGCATGCTCCCGGCCTCGGGCCGCGATGGCGCTGCGCAGGGCCTCGTCGGCCAGGAGGCGTCCCAGGCAATCGGCGAGGATTGCCTCCGCCGATCCCGATGAATGGTCAAAGACGAGCCCGGTCCTTCCGTCCTCAACGAGGTCGCTGAAACAGCCCAAGTCCGAGACGACGACCGCGCACCCCGCGGCCATCGCCTCGGCGACCGCCACGCCGAACGTCTCGCCCTTCTCGGCGACGCTGGGGTAGCAGAAGACGTCCATGCCGCCGTAGAGGCGGGCGAGCTTCTGCGGGTCAAACTCGGGTCCAAGCCACTCGACACGCCTGCCGAGCGCCTCCTGCGCGCCGCCCTTCAGGGCCGCGACCCAGCTCTCGCCCGCGCCGCCCGCGCTCACCGCCGATGGCCCGACAATCCTGAGCTTCCATTCAGGCAGGTCGCTGCGGCCCGCCAGCAGCGCCGCAGCCTTCACGAGGATCTCAATGCCCTTTTCGGGATGCAGGCGCCCCGCGTAGCCGATGACGAGCGGCGGGCCGCCCCTGTGGGCGGACTGGGCGTGCAGCTGCCAGTCGATGGGGTATCCGATCACCCGGGTTCGCCGGGATGCCCAGGGCTGGGCAATCTGCCCCGCTATCGAGCTGCTTGGCGCGTAGATCCTCTCGACCCCCCGGTAGAATAGCACCTGACCCTTGGGTGCCCGGCCGATCATGACGGCGACCTTGCCCGCCGACGGCACGAGCTTCCGCAGCCACACCGGCAGCGTGATCGTGTTGCAAATCACGACGTCGGCGGGCGGCAACGCCCTTGAGACGCGGATTCCCCAGGCGAAATCAAGAAGCAGGTTCACGGCGAGGTGGCGCGTATGGTCGAACCCCGCGACGCGGATGTGGGCGACTCCCTCCTCCTCGCCGGCCGCGGGCAGTCCCGGCCACGCCCGCGACACGAAGGTCACGGCATGGCCGCGTGAGGCGAACATCTTGGCCAGACCGTACCAGGACCTCTCGGTCGCGCCGCCGCTCACCGGGGGCACGGGAAGGAAGAATCCGGTGACGATGTTGATTCTCAATGGGTCGGGGCGAATATCCCGGCGGCGTTAGGGTTGCAGCGAGGCCAGGGCTTTGAGGAGCCCCTCCGTTGTCTGGGCGTAGGTATATCCTGCGATCCGCCGCAGCACGGCACCTTGGATTTCGCCCCTGCGCGCGCCCGAGCTGATGTCGGAAAGGGCGCGTGAGAGGCAATTCTTGAGGGCTGACGGATCGGCGGCGTCGAAAACCCATCCGGTCTCGCCGTCGGTCACCAGATCGCGCTGGCAGCCCACGCGGTTGCTCACGATGCACGGGACCCCCATGTGCATGGCCTCGTTGATGGCCAGCCCCCAGGTGTCTGCCCGCGATGGCAGCACGAAGATGTCGGCCAGCGTGTAGCGCGAGGGCATCTCGCTTTGGTTGGCGAACGGAAGGAACCGGATAAGCGCGTTGCCGGCTGTCCCGGAGGCGTACGCGGCCATTGCCTGGAGCTTTTCCCTCTCGGATCCGTCCCCGACAAATACGAGCGCCGTGTCGATGGGGCTCAGTTCCTGGAAGGCCCGCAGCAATTCGACCGGCTGCTTCCCCGGAACAAGCTTTCCCGCGAAGAGCATGACCCTTGTCGTCGGCTTTAGGCCCAGTTGCAGCCGCAGCACCGAGGCCCCGTCCCGATTCGCCGGGATGCCGCGCTCGAAGAGGGTCGCGTTGACGGAATGGGGTGCAAGGAAAAGCTTTCGAGCAGGCACCCCGAACCTCTCGAAGTACTCGCGGTTGGCCGAGCCCACGTAGAGGAAGGCCGCGAACTGGGCGAACAGGAGCCGCAGCGGCAGGCTCATTCGCAGGCCGGGATCTGGGCGGCCTAACAGGTGTGAATCGCCGCGAAAAAGGATCGGCACGCTATGCATGCGGGCCCACGCGACGGCACGCAGGTGGCTCGCCCATTTGTAGCCGAACAGGAGGAGGGCGTTCGGATTCCACGATTCGAGGCGCGCCGGCAACGTCGGATTCCTGAAGCCCGAAAAATGCTCTGCGCCCGGGCGCTTGGATTCGTTCGGGACAAACTCCGACTCATAGCCGGACAGGAGGTCGACGTCCCACTTCACCGCCACGCCAAAAAAGGGATCCTCCTGCTTCACGATCCCGAAGTCCCAGAGATAGAAGACGCGGAATTCGACGTCGGTGTGGGCCCGCAGCCATTGGAACCATGGGCTATAATACTGCGTGGGGTGCGAGAGAACCACTGCGAGTCGCAAGGGGGCGCCTTTTCGGTTCTTCACGTCCTTTGCTGGTTGATACCGAGGGCCGCGTTGAAGCACTTCGCCAGCCGCTTGGTCATGCTTTCCGCCGAGTAGGGTTGGAATGCGGACAGGTCGGCCTCGACAAATTCGCTCATCTTACCATCCAGAAACCATTCCTGGGACACCTTGGAGGCCAGGGTGTCAATGTCGGCTGTCTCGCGGAAGGGGTAGCACTGGCCGCACTTCATCGCACGGGCCATGGTAAGCACCGGACTCTCGGCATGGAAGACAAGAAGCATCGGGCGGCGCGCCAGGACATAGGGGAATATCTTCGATGCGCTGTAGGTCGGGTCGTTGGAGCCGACTGCGATCAGCGCGTCGGCGTGGGTGAGATAATATAGTGAATCGAAATAGGGCACCCGGTACCGATGCTCTTGGACGAACCCTTCGATGCCCTCTGCCTTCGCGACGGGAAGAGCCCAGTCGCGGCCCAACGGAGGCGGAGCGTAGTCCGTCCCGACGAAATGAATCCGCATATTTGCCGCCTGGCTTGGATGTG
>PMSP01000407.1 GCA_003168315.1 Opitutaceae bacterium | reverse complement strand
GCTAAACCGCGACCCCATCGGCCTTGCGGGCGGAATCAACCTTTACGCTTACGTTGGAAATAATCCGATAAGCCGCATTGATCCACTTGGCCTTTTCGACGGCGAGGTTTCCCACGTGGACAAGAGTTGGTACTCGAACACCCCCGGGGGCGCGCCGGATTGGCATAATCCGGGACCATGGATGGGCGAATTATATTCGCTGGTAGGACCAAGCACGGTATACACATATGCCGATGTAAATACCGGGTCTCATTTCCTCGGCGGCAACGTCATGGTGAGTGCAAATTACAACCCTTTTGCCGCACCTGGTATGGGGTTCGACAATTCACTGTTGTTTACATCCAATGCCCCCGTGAAGAATCTTTCAGGTGGTGTACAGATTACAGGCCAGCCCTTTGGTAACGAACCTACGAGTTACAATGCGGCTGTGCAATACGGCACCAATTCCTTAGGTGGGTTCGCTACCGACGAAGAAATCTCGGTTTATTTCGGCGTTCCGTTTCTTGGTGACTTGGGCTCGCTGGGATTTGGTGCAAGTTGGACCAACCCAGCACAGTGGCAGATAGATGCCTTTGCTCTGCTAGGGATCAAAATGCTGCAGCATGGAAGCAATTGTCCCTAATGGAAGACACTCATGCCTTGAAGACTCCCAAACAGCCATCGGGAGGTGTCGACGCCCGGTCATTGTTTCGGCCCAGCGCCGATCGGATCGAGCGGACATTGAAGCTACAGAAGAGCCTAGTAACGGCGATATTTGTCTCAGTCGTAATTTTGAGCGTTTGCCTGATTGTTGGCCGCCTTAAACTCGTCCAACCACGGACTATATCGGCTCTTGAATCTACGGCGTTTGCATTGGCTGTTCTTATAACAATGGCCTGTGTGATATTAACGTTTCGCAGAACTGGAATAACTTGTCCCGTGTGCCAAAAACGCTTGGGGCTAACCATTCCTTTGTGCTGCCCCGAATGCGGTGCGAAGCTCATTGATGTTGTGCAATGAAAGCGCGCGCGGGTGGCTAAACCGCGACCCACTTGGAATTGCGGGAGGCCTCAACCTCTACGCGTACGTCGGGAATAATCCGATCAGCGGGGTGGATCCGCTCGGGCTGGTTGTTTTTTACGTGCATGGTACGTGGTCAAATGGAACCGCTGACACGTTCCCGACCAGTTTTGTAAATGCAGTTCAGGCGCATTTTGATGATCCTAACGCAAGGTTCTTCAATTGGAGCGGAGAAAATAATGACGCAGCTCGGCAGGCCGCTGCGTTTGCGTTGGCCCAACAGATTAATGCCTACAAAAAGCAGCATCCGTGTGAGCCGATAGAGGTCGTTGCCCACAGCCATGGCGGAAATGTCGCGTTGCTGGCTAGCCAAAAAAGCGGCGTTTATATCGACGAACTCTTAACGCTTGGAACGCCAATCATGTCGGATTATCGACCCGGAAACGGATTGGGAAACTGGGACAATGTCTATTCGACTGGCGATCGAGTTCAGACCCTTCCCATTGGGGCCGGGCGCACCGATCCCGATGCTAACAACATTCAATTAACAGGCTATAGCCACGGCGACCTTCATACCGTGGGCGCTTTGAATGCAGCCTTCCCCCCAAACCCGTAACCGATCATTGGAATCTCTACCATGGAAACGTTGTCATATTTTCTGCGCTATTTGTTGCCGACCGTTCTCTCGCTGGCGTCGGTTGGATTGCTTGCTTTACTAAATCACTTTGTTGGTTCGTGGCTTTGGGCGGACCGGATCGCCGATCCCATGGAGGTTCTTGCATACACAGTTCGCACGACGGGCCCCATAGTATTTAGCGTGGCCTTCGTCACTTTTTTTTACGGGATAGAATCGTTACGGGAGAGCTGGCCATGGGCTAAAGCAGCTTGTTTTACTAGCCTCGGATTGTTGGTCGTAGCTATTGCCGTAAACGTTATCTTCATTCCTAAAGTGAGGTAGCCCCCAGGGCTGGCCGCCGCCGCAAGAGATTTTGAGGCCGCCGTTCGGATGGGGAATCCAGCCATCCCCCGGGGGGATGGCCGCTATAGAGCTCAGGCATGCCGTGCGAGGACGCCCCGGACGAGAGCCTGGAGCGCCGGGCGTCTTTGCCTCGCTGCGCTCGGCGGTCGATAATACGGTGAGACGCAATACGTCCAAGCGCATAGCGCCTCGGCATTGCGAGCACCAGAAGCTCAATTTTGTGGGAGCTTCACTGGAGCTTAATGGAGCTTCATGGGAGCTTCCCGCTCGCTCGGCTTGTAAAAAATAAGGTCTCACTGTGTGAGACGCAATACGCCGAAGCCGGGAGCGGCGGCCCTCGCCTGGTCCAAGGGCGCGCGATCTTTAGCCGGCCTTCTGAAAAACGCTTTCGAGCATCCTAACGACGATCTTTTGCTGGGCCCTGGGCAAGCGGGCGAGCCGTTCGGTGAGCTGGGCGATCTGGGGAGTCGGACCCGGCTTGCGCGGGATCTTGCCGTTGCTGCCCAGCAGATCGTCAAATCCGACTCCGAAGAATGTGGCCACCTTCTCGACAAACTCGGCGCTCGGGTTCTTTGCTGCGCGCTCATAGTGTAGGACGGCGTTGCGGGTGGTATCGAGTTGAGCGGCCAAAGCGGCCTGACTCAGACCGCGCGCGACGCGTAAGGCGGCCAGGCGCTGGCCGAACTTCGGGGCGGATTTGGTGGTGGGACGACCTCCGGGCATGGCCGCATTATACGATGAAATCTCAAAATTGATGGTTGGTGCTTGCATAAATGATTGTTATGACAATCAACTAAAGCCCGAGATGAAAAAGGCAACATCGGGCTTGACGCTCCGAAACAGAACGGTGGCCGAACATGCCTAGAATCCCCGAGGCCGAGTTGGAGCAGATTAAGCGGGGGACGGACCTGGTGGCCCTGGTCCGGGCCAAGGGGATCGAATTACGCCCCCACGGAGGCGGGCACCTGGCCGGAAAGTGCCCGTTCCACGACGACTCGACGCCGTCCTTCATCGTGACGCCGGGCAAGAACCTCTTCCACTGCCTCGGGTGCGGGGCCGGCGGGACCGTGATCGACTTTATTATGAGGCACGACGGGCTCTCGTTCCGGCACGCGGTCGAGGTCCTCCGCAACGGGCAGGCTTCGGTGCTCGTCGCGACGACGAGTCCGACCAAACACAGCACCGTGCCGCGGCTGCCCGCGCCCGTGGCCTACGACGCGGACGACCCGGCGCTCTTAACCCAGGTGATCGACTACTACCACGAGCGCCTCATGCAGACGCCGGCAGCGCTCGCCTACCTGGAGAAACGCGGGATTAGGAGCGACGAGGCGATAAACACCTTCCGGCTCGGCTTCGCCGACCGGACCCTCGGCCTGCGCCTCCCTCAGAAGAACCGACAGACGGGAGCCGCGATCCGCGAGCGGCTGGAGAAGCTGGGCGTCTACCGGGAGAGCGGCCACGAGCACCTGAACGGCTGCCTTGTCGTCCCGATCCTTGGGCCAGACGGTGCGATCCTCGGGGCCTATGGCAGGAAGATCATCGAGAACCAGAGCACGGGAATAAAGCACTTGTACCTGCCGGGGCCGCATCGCGGCCTCTGGAACCCGGTGTGCCTCGGCTCCCGGGAAGTGATCCTGTGCGAGGCCTTGATCGATGCGCTCACCTTCTGGACGCACGGCTTTAAGAACGTGACGACAGCCTACGGGGTGGAGGGGTTTACCGAGGAGCTTCTTGACGCGCTTGTCCTGGCGAAGACCGAGCGGGTCCTGATTGCCTTCGACCGCGACGAGGCCGGCGAGCGGGGCGCGGCGAAGGTGGCCGAGCGCCTCATGGCCCGTGGGGTGGAGTGCCGGCGGGTCCTCTTCCCCCACGGCCAGGACGCCAACGAATACGCGAGGAAAGTCCAGCCGGCAGACAAGGCGCTCGCGGTCCTTCTCAACGCCGCGCAGTGGCTCGGCAAGGCCGCGCCGTCCCTTCACGCGGCGCTCGCGCCCGCTCCTTCTTCTTTAGCTGCTAGTTTAGCGGCTCCGGCGTCCGCGTTGCCAACGCCGCCCGCAGAGGCAGCTAAAGAAAAAGTGGTCGTGCCGCCCCCGGCCATGGCCCCGAATACCCCCGCCGCTTCTGCGCTCATGATGCGGGGCGAGCATGGGTTCCTTGAAATAGACGGCCGCGAATACCGCGTGGGCGGCCTCGAAAAGACCCTTGGGAGCGACGGGCTCAAAGTAGCGCTGCGGTTGAAGGTCGGCGACCGCTTCCACCTGGACTCGCTCGACTTGGCACGGGACGCGGACCGGCGGCGCTTCGTAGAGCGAGCGGCTGAGGAGACGGGCGTGTCGGCTGATGTCCTTAAGCGCGACGTGGGCCGCTTGCTCCTCGCTCTGGAGCAGGCCCAGGTTGAACTCGCCCGGCCTGCGGAAACCGCCTCGTCCGTCGTCAGGTTGACGGAGGCCGAGCGGGCCGAGGCCTTGGCGTGGCTGACAGCGCCGGACTTGGTTGGCCGGCTGCGGGCGGCCTTCCACAAGGCGGGCATTATCGGCGAGGAAAACAATACGCTCCTCGCGTACCTGGCCGGCGTGTCGCGGCTCCTTGAGCGGCCGCTTGCGATCATCGTCCAGTCGGCGAGTGCGGCGGGCAAGACGACGCTCATGGACGCCGTGCTCGCCTTCTTCCCGGAGGAGGAGCGGATCAAATACTCGGCGATGACGGGGCAGAGCCTGTACTACCTCGGCGAAACCAACTTGAAGCACAAGATCCTCGCCATCGTGGAGGAGGCGGGAGCGGAGAAGGCGAGCTACGCCCTCAAGCTCCTCCAGTCGGAGGGCGAGCTCACGATCGCCTCGACCGGCAAGGACCCGACGACGGGGCGGATGGAGACGCAGGTCTACCGGGTCGAGGGGCCGGTCATGATCATGCTGACGACGACGGCGATCGATCTCGACGAGGAGCTTCAGAACCGGTGCCTCACGCTCTCCGTCGATGAATCCCCGGAGCAGACGGCGAAGATCCACACGCTGCAGCGGGAGCGCCGGACGCTTGCCGGCCTCGTTGCAAAGGCCGAGCGGACAGAGCTTCTGCGCGTGCTTCGCAACGCTCAGCGCCTCCTTACGGCGGTCGAGGTGTTAAACCCTTACGCGCCGTCGCTCACCTTCCCGAGCGGCCGCACGCGCAACCGCCGCGACCACGAGAAATACCTGACGCTCATCGACTCGATTGCACTCCTTCACCAGCACCAGCGCCCGAAAGACCACTACGAACTCGGCGGCCGCACGCTTGAATACGTCCCCGTGACCTTGGACGACATCGCTCTCGCGAACGAGTTGGCTCCTGAGGTGCTCGGCCGCTCGCTCGACGAACTGCCCCCGCAGACGCGCACGGTCCTGGGGCACATCCGCACCTTGATGCGCGCGAAGCGGGAGAAGACCAAGGGCGTGGACACCTTCACGCGCCGCGAGCTGCACGGGGCGTGCGGCTGGAGTTTTACGCAGCTGCGCATCCACCTGGAGCGGCTGATCGAGCAGGAGTATGTCGCGGCCCACTGCGGCCGGATGGGAAGCCAGTTTGTTTACGAGATCTTGATCGACCTCGACACGCCCGAACACACGGCCCACGTGCCCTTGCTCGACGTGGCGACCCTCAAAACCCATGCCTACAAAGTGAACCTCGCGGGGTTGGAGGCCCACCTCGCGGGGGGTGACGGGGTGGCCCCGCGAGGTGTAAAATGCGCGTGAGCCATCACTTTAGCTGCAACCTCGCGGCCTCGCGGGTTTGCACATCTGGAGGGCGCGCGCTCCGCGCGTCGTAGGCATGTCCGGCATGAAGGGTTTTGCGGCCGTGGCGCACCTGCGCAAACGGCTGGCCTCCGAGCGGGGCGGCCAGGAGCGGGAGGCGCTCACGTTTAGTCGGGCGACGCCGGACGCGCTCGCCGTATGCGCCGAGTCCTGGCTCGAAGCGCTTCGCCCGCGCAACTACGCGGAGGCGACGATCGAAGATCGGTTCTTCACGCTAAAGTTTTTTATGCAGTGGGCGGCCGACCGCGACGTGATCCGGGCAGGCGAGGTCACGCGCCCAATACTCGAGGCGTTCCAGCGCTACCTCTGGCGCTATGAGCGACCTGGAGGCAAGGGCAAGCGGCTCGGCTGGAGCACGCAGCGCCAGCGGATCGGGTGCCTGAAAGACTGGTTCCGTTGGCTGACCCGCCAGAACGTGATCCTCCACAACCCCGCGTCCGAGCTTGAGCTTCCCCGGATGGAGAAGCGGCTACCGACCCAGGCCCTCACGCTTGCCCAGGTGGACCGGCTCCTTGCGGTCCCGGACGTGGCCGATCCTCTGGGCCTGCGCGACCGGGCGATGCTGCAAGTGTTTTACTCGACCGGCATACGCCGGGCCGAACTGTGCTCCCTGGAAATGGCCGACGTTAACCCGGAGCGCGGCACGCTCACGGTGCGCCGTGGAAAGGGGAAGAAGGACCGCGTGGTGCCCCTTGGCGGCCGCGCGGCCTCCTGGGTGGCCCTCTACGTCCGGGAAGTACGTCCGCGCCTGTCGTTGGATACCCGGACGCAGGCCCTCTTCCTCTCCGGCTACGGCGAGAGCTTTAACCCGGATGTCGTCTCGCGCATGGTGTCCTCCTGGATCAGGGCGGCCGGGTTGGGGAGCAAGGGCTCCTGCCACTTGCTCCGGCACAGCTGCGCCACGCACATGCTGGAGGGCGGGGCCGACATCCGCTACATCCAGCAGCTCCTGGGGCACGAGAAACTGGAGACAACGGCCATCTACACCGAGGTCACGATCCGCCAGCTCCTCGAAGTCCACGCCCGCTGTCACCCTGCGGGCGGTACGATCCAGACTCGACCCGAGGCAACGGCGTCGCCATGACGAACGCCCATGCGGTACCGGCTTGAAATTAGCGACGAGGCGCTGGAAGCGCTCCGGGCGCTGCCCAAGGAGCTGCGTCGCCGCATCGGCCAAAAGATCGACGCCCTGCAGACCGACCTCCAGGGCGACGTGAAGAAACTCGGCGGCCAGGAGGGCCGCTACCGGCTGCGGGTCGGCTCAAACCGCGTGCTCTTCTCGCTCGAAAAAGACACGATCATCGTCTACCGTGTGAAAGATAGAAAAGATGCCTACCGCGACTAAGAGAAAACCCGTCCGCAAGCCCACACTCCACGGCCTGAGCCGTGAAATGACGCAGCTGCGCGCCCGCGTTGAGGAGCTCGAGGACCTGCGCGACCTGAACGCCGCCATTGCCCACAACAAGGGCAAGCCCGGGATACCCTGGGACCAGGCGAAACGAGAGCTCGGGATCGACTGAGAAGGGGCTTCCGTTCGAGGGTAAATGGGGGCAGTCTTTAGTGTGCCCGCCGCACCCGATTACGCTCCCTCTTTAGCCGCTCCGGGGCGTCGGCGTGCGCCGCAAAGGGCGACCCAAAAAAACTCGCGTCTAGGTTTTTTTGGCAACCCATCGGGTCGCACTTTAGCGCGACGCCACTTACCGCACGGAACCGCACCAGGTTACAGAGCCTGCGGCTACAAAACCGTGTCGGGTCGGCCCAAATGGCTA
>PMSP01000115.1 GCA_003168315.1 Opitutaceae bacterium | reverse complement strand
CGCCCGGTTAACATAACGCGTGATTGGACACTTCGCGGCTGCGGCGGTCTCTGATGGCGTGGTCCCCGCCCCGCCATCTCCGACCGCCTTGCCCTTCGGGCGGGGGAATCCAGCATGGAGCGCTGGGCGTTTTTGCCTCGCTGCGCTCGGCCTTGTTTTTGGACGGTTTCTCTGTGAGAGACGCAATACGTCCAAGCGCATTGCGCCTCGGCATTGCGAGCACCGGAAGCTCCATTTAATGGAGCTTCACTGGAGCTTTAATGGAGCTTCATGGGAGCTTCCCGCTCGCTCGGCTTGTAAAAAATAAGGTCTCACTGTGTGAGACGCAATACGCCGAAGCCGGAGCAGCCAATGGAGTGAGGGAGACACCAACGTCTAAGCCGTTGGCGTTAGGTTTCACCCCCAGTCAGTCCCCAGCTGGCGCCCAGCGCCTCCCGAATGCCTTCCCAGCGTCTTCCGATCAGCCGGCCTTACGGACCTCGTAGGCGGTGAGGGCGTCCTCGACGTTGGCCAGGATGCGCTGCTGGGTGGCGCGGGGCAGCTGGCTCACGCGCTCAAACACATGACGGGCCTTGCCGACCGGGCCTGTGCCGCGTTTTGTTGGCTCACTTCGCCCGACCAAGACATCGACGGTGACGCCGAGCTTGATGGATAGGGCGAGTAGTTGTTCTGCCTTAAGTGCAACAGCCGACCGTTCCCATTGGGCGATCACGCTTCGGCTAACGCCGAGCTTCTGCGCCAGATCATTTTGCGACAGGCCGGCGTGCTGACGCGCATGTGCGATGCGCGCACCGAGGGGAGAGGCTTGTTTGTCGGTTGGGCGACCGCCGGGCATGGGCGCATTATACGGGTTGTCCGGCCAGATGTTAGAAATCGCTTGCATAGTTGTGAGGAAATACAACAACTAACCGGCATGTCAAAATCTTCGTTTCCGTGCTTGACGCTCCAAAACGGAAAGGAGGCCCCTGGTGCCTAGAATCCCCGAGGCCGAGCTGGAGGGGATCAAGCGCGGGACGGACCTGGCGGCCCTGATCCGGGCGAAGGGGATCGAGTTGCGCCCTCACGGGAGTGGGCACCTGGCGGGCAAATGTCCGTTCCACGACGACTCGACGCCGTCCTTTATCGTGACGCCGGCAAAGAACCTTTTCCACTGCTTGGGGTGCGGGGCTGGCGGGACGGTGATCGATTTTGTGATGAGGCACGACGGGCTCTCGTTCCGGCACGCAGTCGAGGTCCTGCGCAGCGGGCAGGCGTCGGTGCTCGTCGCGACGACGAGCCCGACCAAGCACAGCACTGTGCCGCGGCTGCCCGCGCCCGTGGCCTACGACGCGGACGACCAGACGCTGTTAACCCAGGTGATCGACTACTACCACGAGCGCCTCATGCAGACGCCGGCAGCGCTCGCCTACCTGGAGAAACGCGGGATCAGGAGCGAGGAGGCGATCAAAGCGTTTAGGCTCGGCTTCGCCGACCGGACCCTCGGCCTGCGCCTTCCTCAGAAAAACCGGCAGACTGGGGCGGCGATCCGCGAGCGGCTGGAGAAGCTGGGCGTCTACCGCGAGAGCGGCCACGAGCACCTGAACGGTTGCCTCGTTATCCCGATCCTTGGGCCAGAGGGTGCGATCCTCGGGGCCTACGGCCGCAAGATCATCGAGAACCAGAGCACGGGGATAAAGCACTTGTACCTGCCGGGGCCGCATCGCGGCCTCTGGAACCCGGCGTGCCTTGGCTCCCGCGAGGTGATTCTGTGCGAGGCCCTCCTCGATGCGCTTACCTTCTGGACGCATGGGCACAGGAACGTGACGACGGCCTACGGGGTGGAGGGGTTTACCGAGGAGATGGAGGACGCGCTTGTCCTGGCGAAGACAGAGCGGGTCCTGATTGCCTTCGACCGGGACGAGGCCGGTGAGCGGGGCGCCTTGAAGGTGGCCGAGCGCCTCATGGCTAGGGGGGTGGAGTGCCGGCGTGTCCACTTCCCCCATGGGTTAGACGCCAACGAATATGCCCGCAAGGTCCAGCCGGCGGACAAGGCCCTGGCCGTCCTTCTGAACGCTGCACAATGGCTCGGCAAGGCCGCGCCGTCCCTTAACGCGGCGCTCGCGCCCGCTCCTTCTTCTTTAGCTGCTAGTTTAGCGGCTCCGGTGTCCGCGTCGCCGACGCCGCCCGTGGAGGCCGCTAAAGAAAAAGCGGCCGTGCCGCCTCCGGCTGTGGCCCCGAATACTCCCGCCGCTTCGGCGCTCATGATGCGGGGCGAGCATGGGTTCCTTGAAATAGATGGCCGCGAATACCGCGTGGGGGGCCTCGAAAAGACCCTCGGGACTGACGGGCTCAAGGTCGCGCTGCGCCTGAAGGTCGGCGACCGCTTCCACCTGGACTCGCTCGATCTCACGCGGGACGCGGACCGGCGGCGTTTCGTGGAGCGAGCGGCCGAGGAGACGGGTGTGTCGGCCGAACTCTTGAAGCGCGATGTCGGGAAACTCCTTCTCAGCCTGGAGCAGGCGCAAGCCGAACTCGCCCGGCCCGCCGAAACCGCCTCGTCCGTCGTCAGGCTCACCGAGGCCGAGCGGGCCGAGGCCTTGGCCTGGCTGACCGCGCCGGACTTGGTTGGCCGCCTCCGGGCGGCCTTCCACAAGGCGGGAATTATCGGCGAGGAAAACAACACGCTCTTGGCCTACCTGGCCGGCGTGTCGCGCCTCCTGGAGCGGCCGCTGGCGATCATCGTCCAGTCGGCGAGCGCGGCGGGAAAGACGACGCTCATGGACGCCGTGCTCGCGTTCTTCCCGGAGGAGGAGCGGATCAAGTACTCGGCGATGACGGGGCAGAGCCTGTACTACCTCGGCGAAACCAACTTGAAGCACAAGATCCTCGCCATCGTGGAAGAGGCGGGCGCGGAGAAGGCGAGCTATGCGCTCAAGCTCCTCCAGTCGGAGGGCGAGCTCACGATCGCCTCGACCGGCAAGGACCCGACGACAGGGCGGATGGAAACGCAGGTCTACCGGGTCGAGGGGCCGGTCATGATCATGCTGACGACGACGGCGATCGATCTCGACGAGGAGCTTCAGAACCGCTGCCTGACCCTCTCCGTCGATGAGTCCCCGGAGCAGACGGCGAAGATCCACACGCTGCAGCGCGAGCGCCGCACGCTCGCCGGCCTCGTTGCCAAGGCCGAACGGACGGAGCTCCTGCGCGTGCTGCGCAACGTGCAGCGGCTACTCACGGCGGTCGAGGTCTTAAACCCCTACGCGCCGTCGCTCACCTTCCCGAGCGGGCGGACGAGGAACCGGCGCGACCACGAGAAATACCTGACTCTCATCGATGCAATAGCGCTCCTTCACCAGCACCAGCGCCCGAAAGGGCGCTACGAACTCGGCGGCCGCACCTTGGAATACGTCCCCGTGACACTGGACGACATCGCGCTTGCGAACGAGTTGGCCCCCGAGGTCCTTGGCCGCTCGCTCGACGAACTGCCGCCTCAGACGCGCACGGTCCTGGGCCACATCCGCACGCTCATGCGGGCGAAACGAGAGAAGACCAAGAGCGTGGACAGCTTCACGCGCCGCGAGCTGCACGGGGCGTGCGGCTGGAGCTTTACGCAGTTGCGCATCCACCTAGAGCGGCTGATCGAGCAGGAGTATGTCGCGGCCCACTGCGGCCGGATGGGGAGCCAGTTTGTTTACGAGCTTCTGATCGATATAGACGCGCCCGAGCACGCGACGCACGTGCCCTTGCTCGATGTCGAGACCCTGAAAACCCACGCCTACAAAGTGAACCTCGCGGGGCTAACGGCCAACCTCGCGGGGGGTGACGGGGTGGCACCGCGAGGTGTAAAATGCGCGTGAGTCATCACTTTAGCTGCAACCTCGCGGCCTCGCGGGTTTGCACATCTGGAGGGCGCGCGCTCCGCGCGTCGTAGTCATGGCCGGGATAAAGGGGTTTGCGGCGGTGGCGCACCTGCGCAGACGCCCGGCCTCGGGTCGTGGCGGCCAGGAGCGGGAGCCACTCCTGTTTACGAGGACGACGCCGGACGCGCTCGCCGTGTGCGCCGAGTCCTGGCTCGAAGCGCTGCGCTCGCGCAATTACGCGGAGGGGACGCTCGAAGAGCGGTTCTTCTCGCTCAAGTTTTTTATGCAGTGGGCGGCGGACCGGGACGTGACCCAAGCGGGCGAGGTGACGCGCCCCATCCTCGAGGCGTTCCAGCGCTTCCTGTGGCGTTACGAGCAACCTGGTGGCAAGGGCAAGCGGCTCGGCTGGAGCACGCAGCGCCAGCGGATAGGATGCCTGAAAGACTGGTTTCGGTGGCTGACACGCCAAAACGTGATTTTGCACAACCCGGCCTCCGAGCTGGAGCTTCCCCGGATGGAGAAGCGGTTGCCAACCCAGGCCCTCACACTTGCCCAGGTTGACCGCCTCCTTGGCGTCCCGGACGTGGCCGATCCTCTTGGCCTTCGCGACCGGGCGATGCTGGAGGTGTTTTACTCGACCGGCATACGCCGGGCGGAACTGTGCTCGCTGGAGCTCCCGGACGTGAACCCGGAGCGCGGCACGCTCACGGTGCGCCGTGGAAAGGGGAAAAAGGACAGGGTAGTGCCCCTGGGAGGCCGCGCGGCCTCCTGGGTGGCCCGCTACGTCCGGGAAGTGCGTCCGCGCCTGTCCTTGGACACCCGGACGCAGGCCCTCTTCCTCTCCGGCTATGGCGAGAGCTTTAACCCGGATGTCGTCTCCCGCATGGTGTCCTCCTGGATCAAGGCGGCGGGGTTGGGGAGCAAGGGCTCCTGTCACCTGCTCCGGCACAGCTGCGCCACGCACATGCTGGAGGGTGGGGCCGACATCCGCTACATCCAGCAGCTCCTCGGGCACGAGAAACTGGAGACGACGGCCATCTACACCGAGGTGACGATCCGCCAATTGCTTGAAGTCCACGCCCGGTGCCACCCGGCCGGAAAACGGCCGCAGGCTGGACCTGACTGCCCCGCTCCCGCATGAATACGCCGATGCCCGCGCAAACACTCTATCTCGATACATCGGTGATCGGAGGATATTTTGACGCCGAATTTATGGCCGACACCCGCGCCCTGTGGCGGCTGATGGAGCGCGGAGCCTACCGCTTCTACACCTCGCGGGTCGCGATGAACGAACTGCGCACGGCGCCTCTGGCGGTGCGGGAACTGTCGGCGCGCACCTTTGCGGACCCGGCACGAATCCTCGACGTGAGCCCCGAGGCCTTCGCGCTGGCGAACGCCTACCTTGCGGCGGGTGTGGTGCCCGCGAAGTTTGGCGACGATGCGGCGCATGTGGCGGTCGCCACGTGCGAGGGCATCGGACTAATCGCCAGTTGGAACTTTAAGCACCTCGCCAGCTTGCATCGCAACGAGCGCTTCAACGCGGTAAACCTGTTGCACGGCCGGCCCGCCATCCGTATCGTTGCACCGAACGTATTGCTCAATCCCGATGAAGACAGCCAAGAAAACATTTGATGCGGTGGCGGCCTCGCGCCGTTGGCGCGCCCGGTCCAGCCGGGAGCTGGCCGGGCTGTCCTATGAGCAATTGCGGGCGCGCTTGAGCAAGTTTGCGACTGCCGAGGCGTTGGTAAAGCCCAAGGCCGCGCATCGCCCGTCCGCTCTGGCGCACAGGTAGATTTGCTCAAATCCCGGCTTCCGTTGGAGACGGAAACAGGACAGGGTAGCGGCGTGCTCGCCGCACCCGATTACGCTCCCTCTTTAGCCGCTTCGGGGCGTCGGCGTCCGCCACAAAGGGCGACCCAAAAAAACTCGCGTCTAGGTTTTTTTGG
>PMSP01000347.1 GCA_003168315.1 Opitutaceae bacterium | reverse complement strand
TGTGGCTTCCGTAGTCTGCCAGCATCTGCCCAGCGCTGCCTGACGCGGCGGCTTGGGGAGTAAGCGCCGCTACTCGCTCTCGAATTTGGGCGGCGGAGAACAGCTCGGCCTTTCCGCCGCTCTGCGCGAACGCCGGAATGCTTAGCGCAGCAGCGACGAAAAAGAATACTGCACATCTCATCGAATCTCCTCCTTAGTGCATGCTTTCAAGCGGCGCTGGGTCCATGTCTGCATAGTCCTGGTTCTCGCCGCCCATGCCCCACACGAAGTCGTAGTTACTCATCCCGACGCCGGTGTGGATCGACCACGGGGGCGAAAGCACGGCCTCGGCCTCGCGCACCACCAGGTGGCGGGTCTCCGCGGGCCGGCCCATGAAATGGAAGATGGCCTGCCCGGGCCTCACGTTGAAGTAGAGGTAGACCTCGGACCTGCGAAGGTGCGTATGGGGCGGCATCGTGTTCCAGACGCTGCCGGGCGACAGGCGCGTCACGCCCATGACGAGCTGGCAGGTGGGAAAGGCGCCGGGATGGATGAGCTTGTGGAGCGTGCGCTCATTGGCGCCTTCCGGGGAGCCGAGCTTCTCGCCCTTGGCCTGGAGGAAGGCGACGTGGCGGGTGGGATGGACCGCGTGGGCCGGATAGCTCTGGAGCCAGTACCGCGCGGGCTCCCCGGCGGACTCCGAGAAGAAGGACACGTCCCGGGCGCCGCGCCCGACGTAGAGGGCGTCCAGGTTCGCGAGGCGGTACTGCGACCCGTCAACCTGGACGATCCCAGGCCCCGCGAGGTTGATGATCCCGGCCTCGCGCCGCTCGAGGAAGTGAGCGCTGCGGAGCTCGGCCGGGGCGCCGAGGGCAACCGCCGTCGTCCCGGGCTCGATTCCCCCTATCACCGTCCGGTCCGTCTCCCAGTAGCGGAAGCGGGCCTCCCCGGGGGCGAAGAGGCCGGACACGAGGAATTCCCGGCGAAGGTCGGCCGTGGACAGCGCGGAGGCGCTCCGCTGGTGGACGCTCTCGTGGATTTCCATTGGGGGTCGGGGATGGGTGAGGACCTTTGGCTTCCTTTTTCTCGCCTCGTTCCCGGGCGAAAAGCCAAGGAAACCTAGAGTTCACTAATGAACTTGCAATCCATAAGTGAACGCCGCTCCCTGATGCAATTGAAATGGCACGGCGCAGATCCCGCGCCTTGGATTGCCGATGACACGAGTCCTCCTCACGACCACCTCATTCCAGGACACCCCGGGAGCGCACCATGAGCTCCTGGCCGCCGCCGGATTCGAGATCGTCCGCGAGCGAGGCCCGCTGTCCGAGGCGCGCATGCTTGAGCTTGCCGGGCAGTTCGACGCCTACCTCTGCGGCGACGATGCCCTCACCCGGGCGGTCATCTCCAAGTCCCTGCCGCGCCTCAGGGTCATCAGCAAGTACGGCATCGGACTCGACAGGATCGACCTCGGGGCAGCGACGGAGCTGCGGGTCCCGGTCCTCTTCACCCCGGGCGTCAACCACACGTCGGTGGCCGAGCACACCTTCGCGCTTCTCCTTGCCGCGGTGCGAAACCTCGTCCCGGAGGCGAACCATGTCGCCCGCGGACAATGGACCCGCATCACCGGAACCGAGCTCCATGGGAAGACGCTCGGAATCGTCGGGCTCGGCCGGATCGGCCGGGAGGTCGCGGTCCGCGCGAGGGCCTTCGGGATGAGGCTCCTCGGCTACGGGACCCACTGGGATCCGGAGTTTGCCGGGCAATACGGCATCACCCGGATGGCGGTCTTCAACGACCTGCTGCGGGAGTCGGACGTTGTCTCCCTCCACACCAGGCTGAAGCCCGAGACCCGCCACCTCATCAACCCGGGCAACATCGCGCTCCTCAAGCCGACGGCAGTCATCGTCAACTGCGCCCGCGGGGAACTGGTTGAGCTTGGGGCGCTCGTCAGGGCGCTCAAGTCAGGCTCCATCCTGGCCTACGCCGCGGACGTGCTGGATGAGGAGCCCCCGCCCGCAAATCACCCGCTCCTCGGACTCCCGTACGTCGTCATCACCCCCCACATCGGCTCGCGCACCCACGAGAGCGTCCAGAGGCAGGCAACCTGCGCCGTCGAGAACCTCACGCGGTTTCTTTCCGGCAGGACCCCGATAGCCCAGGCGAACCTGTTCTGACGCGGGCTCAGCGGACGACCCTGGCCCCGCCGCCCCGGACGAGCGCCTCGACCTCCTTCAGTGTGGCCATCGACGTGTCGCCGGGGGTCGTCGAGGCGAGCGCCCCGTGGGCCGCCCCGTAGTCGACGGCAACCTGGGCGTCATTCGCCGATAGGAACCCGTAGATCAGCCCGCTCGCAAAGCTGTCGCCGCCGCCCACCCGGTCCAGGATCTCCAGCTCCGGGTAGCTGCGGCTAGCATGGAACTTGCCGGCGTGCCAGAGGACTGCGCTCCAGTCGTTGCGGGTCGCGGTGATGACCCGGCGCAGGGTGGTCGCGGCCACCTTGAAATTGGGATAGGCGCGGACGGCGGTGCCGATCATCGACCTGAAGGCCCCCGCCTCGAGGCGGCCAAGCTTGTCGTCGAGCCCCTTCACCTTGAAGCCGAGGGAGGCGGTGAAGTCCTCCTCGTTGCCGATCATGACGTCCACGTGCCTGGCGATCTCGCGGTTAACCTCCTGGGCCTTCTTCAGGCCGCCGATCGTCTTCCAGAGCGACGGCCGGTAATTCAGGTCGTAGGAGA
>PMSP01000294.1 GCA_003168315.1 Opitutaceae bacterium | reverse complement strand
CGCCCGCAGGAAGATTGACGATGCCGGCGCTGTCGGCACTGCCTGAAGGAAGGGCAAAGGCTCCCACCGAGGCCGCTGTGCTTGCAATAAGGGAGGGATTGGCACTGGTACCCCAACCCGAGTTCGAGGCGATGACCATGCTGGCATTGTTAAAGACCGAGAGGCTCGGCTGGGCCAAAACCCCGCTCACGCCGAAGGCAGTCAGGCTCGGTCCGTCCCCGCGCACGAGGAGTTGCTCCGAACCGCTTCCCGAAATAACAAAGCCCGAGATCAGAATACTCGCTCCCGTGCCTACTCCTGTGCGAGTCGAGATATTGATCAGGCGGGTACCCGAAGCCTTCACCTCGTACACTTCCGCCAAAGCGACACCAGTGGTACTCCCCACCCCAGAGATTTGCACCGTATAGGCTCCCGCAGGAAGTGTAGCGATCAAGGCACAATCCGCGCTGCCCGAAGGCAACGCAAACGCCCCTACCGATGCCGCAGCCGTGACGATTGCGGCAGGGTTGGCGTTCGTACCCCAGCCTGTATTCGTCGAAATAACCTTACCCGTGTTGTCAAAGACGCTCATACTAGGCACCGCCAAAGCTCCTGTGACCCCAAAGGTCGCCAGCGAAGGCCCATCTCCCCGTATGAGTAGGGTCTCCGTGCCACTCCCTCCAATCACAAATCCAGCAATGAGAATATCCCCTCCGGTACCTACTTGGGCACGCGTTGAAATGTTGCTGAGCCGCGCCGAGGCACTTCCCCCACCACCACCGGGAGGGGCTGGCGTAGTGGGTCCCACGACGAGCGTGTTCGGGAAGTTTGCATAGGTGTCGGTCACATAGCCGCTGTCGACCGCGGCGTCGGTGTACTCCGTGACCAAAAACGCGAGGTACCACGTTCCGTTGGGCGGCGGCATATAGGGCACGATCTCGGATACGTTGTTGTACTCGGTGCCGCCGTTCAGCTGACCCAGCACATAGTCCGCCAGAAGATAGCCGTTTTCCAGCTGGCCCGTAAAGGGCGTGGGGAAGGCCCAGAGCTCCATCCTAAGGGTCCCCGTCTCCCCCCCCGTGTTCGGATTCAAGATCTGCACGACGGTCAACTGGACCGAGGTTCCTCCGGGCTGGACCGCATATGTATAGGGACCTGTAACCTTCAGAGTGGTCGGTTGGATGACGGCGGGTGTGACGGTTAGCGTTGCATTGGTGGACGTCGCGCTGCCCTGGCTGTTGGCCACCACACAGGCATAGGTGCCCGCATTTCCGCTCTGTACGGAGGTAATGCTGTACGACGCCCCCGTTGCGCCGGGAATGGCCGCCCCGTCAAAATACCACTGGTAGGAGAGCGTCGCCGTACCGGACGCGCTGACGGCGAAGGTGACGCTGTTTCCGGCGGTTATGGTCTGGCTCTGGGGCTCGGATGAGATGGACGGGGCTACGGC
The DNA here is from genome assembly GCA_003168315.1 of Opitutaceae bacterium. Classification (GTDB taxonomy): domain Bacteria; phylum Verrucomicrobiota; class Verrucomicrobiia; order Opitutales; family Opitutaceae; genus Palsa-1447. The sequence goes on along the minus strand of PMSP01000294.1, from coordinate 9,404 downwards.
TACCGGGCCTATCTGGAGCGTGTTGGGAAAATCGACATATTTGTTGGGCGTGTACCCGTTGTCGATCGCGGCCCCGGTGTACTCCGTTATGATTAAGGCGACATACCAGGTTCCGTTGGGCGGCGACGAATAGGGTACGATTTCGGAAACGTTGTTGTATTCGGTGTCGGGCGTTAGCTGGCGCAGCTGATAGGTTGCCATGACGTAGCCGATGTCGGCCGCGCCCGAATAGGGGGAGGGGAAGGCCCATAGCTCCAGCCTCAGGGTCCCCGTCGTCCCGTTGGTCGTATTAGCAATCTGTACAATGGTGAGCTGGACCGTGGCTCCCCCTGACAGAACCTGATAGGTGACAGGTCCCGTGTCCGTGATGGCGGTCACCACCTGGCCATCCGCAGTCTGGAAAATGAACATTGCCGCAACAAGCAACGCAGCGAATGTCACGCCAAAGGGCCGGATTCGCTTGGCCTGGGATTCCCCCTTCTTCTCTCCGCAAAATGGGCCGAACGGGTTCGCCGGAGCGTCAAGTTCCATGTTCAAAATGGGTTAGGCAAGGTCGCTTTTCAAGGAGGACTTGTGAGCGTTACGGCCGCCCTGCCGCATAGGCAATGCCAACAGCCCCGCTGGACCGCACAGATTTGAAATTTGTTGGGGTTTGGGCGAGCAGAAAAATTCGTCCCGAACTTGGCTGGCAAACCAGCATGCCCTGCGTCGCCTTTGAGATGCTGCTGAATTCGGCGAGGACGCGGCCGCCGATTGCCTGCGCGCGCCGCCCGGCGCCGGCGAGATACCGCTCGATACGATATTCCCAGTGGAGTAACGTACCCAATGGCTCCACGTGCAGCCTCAAGATTCACGTCAAGTAGTCGTACAACTGACGGATGGTTTGTATTCTGGAGTATGGAAACTTCCCGTCTGAATCGCTCGCTTGAAACGGCATCCATTGAATGGGGGATCTTCAGGACCCCAGCGATACCATCCGAAGACCGCTGTACCTTCTTAGCTAACCCTTGACCCCCACCAGAAAGTGACTCGATGAATTGCCAAGATTCCGAAAACGGAGCTGGTAGGAGGGCGACCGTGAATTGGTCGGTGCCGTGAGCCTCCGTTATGACGCCCTCGGCAATGAGAGAATCGTATACCCGCTTGTAGGTGATTTCTTCGGACTGGGTTAGGGCATCGTCAGCCAAATAGCCGAACGGCATCTGTGGTTCGAGAATCCCTCTGGCAGCGAGCGCGGCGCGAACGCCAATTTTCAAATTCGCGTAATTATCGAAATGAACCGAATGAGGGGGCGATATTCTACCAGATAAAGCATCTAACACGGACAGACGAATCTGTTCAAATGTGGGCGCCGAAGGCATAGGTTAGAAAGGCTGTCGATGTTTCATCGCCAACGTTGCGTATGCCTTCTTCGCAGCCGCCTGGGCCAAATACGAGGCTGCGGTGCCGGGAACGTTTTTGCTCGTGCCTCCTGAGGCGCGGTTGCTGCAGATGGCAGCCGATTACCGCGAGATGCAGGTGATGTATTTCGGCGAGCCGACGCCTCGGCCGGAAATTGTGAAGCGTCTACACGCGCTCCAGACCGTGCTCAATCAGCCGCGCCGGTGATTCCGGCGGCGGTTACATCTTGACGAACGAGGCAGGTGACGGCGGCACGTGGGAATCGGCGGTTTCGCGCGTTCTTGCCCCATATAAGTCAGAGCGCTGTGGCGACTGGCAAGTTCCGCGGGTAGCGGGTCTGGATCTCTGCGGTGTCTAGTCCCCGGTGCACTCCGTTGATTCAGCCTTCCGCCCTTCGTTTGCCTCCTTCCGGGCCCGATCACGGGTCCCGGGCGCATCGGGAGACTCGAAACGCTTTGCGCCCGGATCATTTGCGCCCCAAAACAGGCTCGCGTCATCCCGCGCATATGGTGTGAAGTTACCCCTTTTACGTGCCCGTTAAGCCCAAGACCATCGTTTACCTGAGGCCCGACACGATCGGCGACTTGATCCTGTTCACACCCGCCCTGAAGCTGCTCATGACGGAATGGCCGGGTGCGCGCCATGTCATTGTCGTCCGGGAGGGTTACGAGAGTTTGGCCCCCCTATTTCCCAAGGGACTTGGGTGGAAGGTGGCCAGGCTCAATCCGTTCAAGAAGCGGCCGTCGGAATGTCAAAAGGAGCTCGCTTCGCTCCTTGCAACTATCGCCGCGGAATCCCCGGAGCTCATCCTGGCTCCGACCCTGAACCGGACGTGGCTGGAAATCGCAGTGGCAGCCCATTTCAAGCACATCCGGAGCGTGGTCCTTGGCGGCGCCGAAGTGGACCCGATTTTCGCGGCTTCGCTTCGGCTCGACCTTGGGGTCGAGCCAGCCACCGCATTCAGGGAGACCGTGGTCTCGGACAATTCCCTTGGCGATGTCGAGAACCAGCACCGTCTGGCCGAATACCTGGCCGGGCGGCCGCTGCAAAGGGAACTGCCCGCGGTCGAGGTTTCGGAAGACGCCACCTCCAGGGCGCGGGCGGTCGCCAAAGGGCGCGGCCTGGCGGAGGGCAAATGGGCGGCGGTATTCGCGGGCGGCCTGGCGAACGTTGCGGTCAAGTCATGGCCGACCGAGAGGTTCGCCGAGGTCGTGTCGTGGCTCCAGTCGTCGAAGAAGATCCCGGTGCTCCTCCTAGCCCACGAGAGCGAGGCGTCGCTTGTCGAGGAGGTTGCCGCCAAGGCGGCCAAGCTCGGCGGCGGTCGGCCCGAGGCTTGGCTTGGCAAGGACGGGGAACTTCCCCTCCTCGCGGGTCTCCTCAAGGAATCCCGGCTCTATGTCGGGCATGACACGGGCGCCATGCACATGGCCGGGGCCGTCGGCAGGCCCGTGGTCGGTGTCTTCGGCGGCGGCCATTGGCCGCGGTTTCGTCCCTCGGCAAGGCAGGCCCTGTCGGTCGTGCAGCCCCTTCCCTGCTTCGGTTGCAACTGGGACTGCCACTTCGGGAACGGACCCTGCGTGAAGACGATCCCGGCGGCTGATGTCATCCGGGCCGTCGAGAGGATGCTGGCTGCGGGGGACGGACCGATCGACGCCGTTCTCGCGTCCCACGCGCTCCCGCCCGAGGCGGTTGGCCTCATCGCCGCCCTGACGCCCGTTGTCCTCTCGCTCAAGAGGGACCGCGTGGAGCGCCAGCACAAGATCGAGGAGCTCAAGGCCGAGACCGATTCCAAGGATGTCGAGATCGAGGCGCTCAAGCGGGCTGCGGAGGAACGCAAGGTCGAGATGGAGTCCATAAAGGCCGAGCTCGAGCAGGAATGCGCCGAAAAGGACAAGGAGATCGACGAGATGAAGGTGGAGACGAACACAAAGGACGTCGAGATCACGGGCCTGAAGCGCGCGACCGAGGCCATCAAGGCCGAGCTCGAGCAGGAGTGCGCCGACAAGGACAAGGAGATCGAGGAGCTCAAGGCCGAGGCCGACACGAAGGACTCGGAAATCTCGGCGCTCAAGGACACCTGCGACGAGCGGGAGCAGATCGTCATCCGGCTGGACGCCGGCCTGAAGGCCCACATTGCCGCCGCGGACGCCAGGGAAAAGCGGATAGCCGAAATGGAGGACGACCGCGCCGCCCTGGCCGCCAGGCTGGAGCTCCTGGGAACGCTGCCGCCGGACGCCGCCTACTGGGCCCAGGCGCTCAAGGACAAGGACGTCCATATCGCGAACATCGAGGCCGAGAACAAGGGCCTGAAGCAGGCCAATTCAAATTACTCCTCGGGATACGCCGGGACGGAGCAGGCCAAGCACTACGGCCGCCTTCTCGCGGGAAAGGAGGCGGTCATCCAGGAACTGCAGCGGACCTGCGTCGAGAGGGGCGCCGTCATCAGCGAGCTGGCGGCCGAGGCGACCGGCCCCACCGCGCGCTTAAGGAAGCTCTGGATCGGGTTCTCGGCCGCCGTCAGGGGCCGGGTCACTCAACCGCTGGCTCGCTGGTTCTTCCGCATGGTCGTCGAGGACTATTGGATGCAGATCGGCGTCCTCAGGCAGTACGAACCGCGCCCGATTGCCTGGGACCGTGGACTTTCCAGGCAACGGACCCCGCGCGGCCCGCAGCCCAAGCTGGGTATCGTCACCCCAAGCTATGGCCAACCCGCCTTCCTCGAGAGCACGATGCTGAGCGTCCTGAACCAGAATTATCCCAGCCTCCTCTACGTGGTCCAGGACGGCGCCGCGGGCGACGGATGCCGGGAGATCATCGCCCGGCACGCCTCGAGGCTGAGCCACTGGGCCTCGCAGAAGGACAAGGGGCAGGCCGACGCCATCCGGAAGGGATTTTCGCACATCGAGGCCGGGCTCGGGCCCGATGACGTGATGGCGTGGTTCAACTCGGATGACCTCGTGGCGCCGCGGGCTTTCTCCTTTGTCGCCTCGTTCTTCGCGAACCATCCCGAGGTCGACGTCGTCTATGGCCACCGGATAATTATCGACGACGCGGACCGCGAGATCGGCCGCTGGATCATGCCGCGGCACGAGGCGGACTCGATCGAGTGGATTGACTATGTGCCGCAGGAGACCCTCTTCTGGCGCAAGCGCGCCTGGGACGTCGCCGGGGGGATCGACCCGACCTTCCAGTTCGCCCTCGACTGGGACCTCCTGGCCCGCTTCCACAAGGCCGGCTGCCGGATCGTCCGGATCCCCTACTTTCTGGGCTGCTTCCGCGTGCATCCCCAGCAGAAGACAAGCCAGGTGATCCATACCACCGGCGCCGAGGAGATGGCCCGGATACGCCTGCGCTTCCACGGGTCCGAGAAGGACGACGCGGCCATGATTGAGCGCCATGCGCGCAGGATCCGCTTCCGGGGCGCGCTCGCCGCGCGGCGCCAGGCCATGGGCCTGCGCTGGTAGGAGCTTGTTTTTTTTACGTGAATTCCGAATCCTAACCCTTTCCGCCTGAATGATACCGCTGTTACTCGTCGCCGGACTCTTCGTCTACCTCCTCATCATCGGCCAGGCTGTCATCAGCCTGTTCAAGCCGAGGATCGGCGTGCTCTGGAGCTGGTTCGCGGCCCCCACGGTCGGGCTTTCGGCGCTCCTGATCGTGATCACGCGCCTGAGCGTCTGGGGGATCCCCGTCGCCAGGTCGGGGCCATGGACCACCCTCGTCCTCCTCGTGCTTCCGGTCGGGGTCCTCGCCTGGCGCAGGCCGGTCGTCCCGCTGCGCCAGCTCAGGCCCTTCCTCCTGATAGCGGCCGGCGCCCTGATCTACATTGGCTGGCCGTCTCTCAGGTTCGGCTTCAACTGGATCTCATACGGCAACGACGACATGGCGAACTACTGCCTGGCGGCGGAGCGCTTCCTCTCGCACGGCTACTATTCCGTCCCCCTGCAGACCGAGCTGGAGGGCCGCGACTACTCGCAGCACTACTGGTTCATGCATGCGCTCCAGCAGATCCGCCCGGGATCGGAGCTCACGATCGCATGGGTGGCCTCCCTCACGGGCAAGCGCGCCCACGAGGTGTTCATGCCGGCGATCCTGATGCTGAGCCTGATGCAGCTCTTCGCGATGGGATCCATAGCCGTGTGGCGCGGCCGCTACCGGAAGGTGGCGATCGTCGCCTTTTTCCTTTTCGCAACGAGCCCCCTCTTTGGCCTCGGGACCCTCTACCAGCTGATCGCCCAGGTGGGAGGCCTGGCGATCCTCCTCGTGATTGCGTCAATCCTCTTCCTGCCGCGCAGGCTGACCCTCAGGACAATGGCGGTTGCCGGGACCCTGACGGCGGGGGTCGCGATATTCTACCCGGAGGTGGCCTCATTCGTCCCGCTGGGCATCGTCATGGTGGCCTTGCGGCTGCGCTACAAGGACAGGGAGAAGCTCAGGCCCTATTCAATCTTCATCGGTGGGGTGGCCGTCCTCACCTTCGTCCTCATAGCGAGTAGCACCTATGAGTTCATCAACACGCTTGTCATGCAGTCGGTGGGTTCGGCTGGCCTCGGGGCCATGGCCGAGATCAATGACCAGAGCGGCGGGATCGTGCTTTTCCCCTGGACGCTTGTCCCGTCCTTCATACCGATGCTGTTCGGGCTGCACCCGTTCGGCCAGGTCGGCATCGACCCCCTGATTTCGACCCAGATCCTGGTGGGCATCGGCGTCCTCTGTTATTTTCTTTGGCGGACCTGGAAGAACCTGCTCGACGGGGCCCCCGTCGGCTACCTGGGCGCCATCATGACGCTCCTCGGCATCTACCTCTTCCAGAAGGGCCAGGACTTCGGGCTTTTCAAGCTGGCGATGTACTCGCAGCCTGTGACGACGCTCTGCCTGGCGCAGGGTTTCTCTGCATTTCTCTTCTCGGAGCGCCCGTCGGTCCAGAAGCGCGCCAAGATCGTCCTCGGGTTCTTCTTCCTCTGCACGGCCGTCTCCTCGATCTACTACTCCTACTCGTCGCTGGGAACCTACGGCGGGGGCCTCACGGAGGTCGTGAAGGGCTCGGCCCTGGGCGTAAGCTTCGACCCGCCGAAGAACCTCAAGTATGAAGGGATCGAAAGCGACATCTCGAACGTCGTCAGCGCTAAGCTCCTCTCGATGTACACGCGCGGCATCGACACCCGCTTCCTGTCCCGAAGCTACATGGACAACATCGCGAACATCGCGGTCCTTAAATTCCTGCGTACGCCGGATCCCGACCTCGGGCCCCAGGCGCGCCTCGTCGAGAAGCTATCCCTTCTGCGCTTCATGCTGCCGAAGGAGATCCTGGTGGACGAGATACCCGACTACAAGGTCGTCACGATACACAAGGAGGCGAACAGCATCCTCTACGCCAACAACTGGACGGAGACCAGCTCCAGGCACATGGACTACGATGACCGCCTGTTCATATCGATCCGGACGGACCTGGACCACTTCAACAAGTGGAACAACGGGACCGGGTGGACCACCAACCACATGTACCAGTACAAGTTGGAGAGCCAGATCAAGGACCGGCTCGTATTCGTGCACTCCGAGCTGAGCCCGCACTACTATTCGTCCGCCAGGTTCAAGGCCGCCTTTTTCCAGCGCGAGTCCGAGCCGATCTCCAAGGGGCTCTCCTATTTCCATGGCACGGGCCGCTTCAACGTGTTCCACATCATCCATCCCTCGCCGGACCTGAGGGTCATGATAGATTTCACGAGGACCTCGCTCGGCGTCGGGCGCACGCTGCTGCCGGCGAAGGCCATCGTCGTCGGCGACGACGACTACAAGATTCCCTTCAGCGGCGCAGGCTCGTCCCGGGTGTTCACGCCGATCATCAAGCCCGAATACTACGAGGGGCAGGCCTACATCACGTTGGATTTCGGCGACCCTGCCGAGGTGATCAACAAGAAGAAGACCGGCCTCATGCGCTGGTACGGCCTGCAGTACGCGCTGGACGACAGGCGCCTGGTGGGATTCACGCGGGACATCTCGGTCATCACCGACGACCAGTACCGCGCCATGGTCCGCCCATCCAAGATCACCAAGTTCCCGGACGACCTCCTGGAGAACAAGACGCTCGAGTATTCCGGCCTCTATGAGGATGGATGGATGGGCCGGGACGCCTACGTGAAGCTGGCGGGCTCGCACACCGGGCAGGTGCTCTACTTCAAGGGATACATACCGGACATCGCCCGCTTCAAGACGAACGGCGTCGACGCCACGATTTCCATCAACGACAAGCCGACCGAGGTGGTGAACCTCAAGTCGGGCAAGTTCACGCTCACGCGACTCATCAAGGACTCCTCGGACGTCACCTCGATCGCGGTCCACTTCTCGGATGCGCAGATCTACCAGACAGAGAGGGACAACCGGGAGGTGTCGGCGTTTGTCGACGAGATCTCGATCAAGGACATCCCGGACTTCGCGAGCTTCCGCGACATCGCAAATGATGCCGGCGAGAGGTTTGCGGTCTCCGGAATAGACAATGACGGCTGGATCGCGAAGTCCGCCGAGTTCAAGGCCCCGTCGTTCGACACGTTCAAGGTGCTGAAGCTCGACCTGGAGATGCCGGGCTGGGCGCCGATCGCCTCCAATGACCTGACGGTCTCCGTGGACGGGCGGACGATCAAGTCGGACACGGTCCCGCGCCAGACCTTTGAAAGCGTGTACGCGCCGCTGCCGCCGGGCCAGCAGGGGGTTGTCCACCTTGATGCGTCCTCGGTCTTCGCCCTCCCGGGCGACGGCAGGATGCGCTCGTTCGTGATCAAGAACATATCGTTTGAGAACCTGACCCGGACCGACCTCCTCGCCCGCGGATGGCACAGGTCGGGCTACCTGTTCGGCATCACGGGCGCCGACACGGACGGATGGGTTGACGGCCGGCTTGCGCTCAACTTCCCGGCAACCTTGAAGTTCAAGACCGCCATGGTCGAGGTCGTGCGCTTTCCGTCGCCCAAGGACTATCCCCTATCGGTGTCGGTGAACGGGGGGAAGGACACGACACGGATGCTCGGGCTCGAGCGGAGCGAGCTTATCCGGATCCCTCTTTCGTCGATCTCCGAGACCCGCGCGGTGCTGGCATCGGACCAGAGCTTCCCTCTCGACGCCCCGGACACCCGGTCCCGCTCCTACCGCGTAGTGAACATCGACTTCGAGTGATATCCGAACAACCGTAGGACGACCCCAATGCTGCTCAGCCTCGTTGTCCCAGTCTTCAGGGAGGAAAAGAACATTCCGGAGTTCATCCGGAGGATAAACCCTATCCTCGCGGCGATCACCCAGGACTATGAGATCATCTTCGCCATGGACCCGTCCCCCGACAGGACGGAGGATGTGATCCTGGAGGAGCGCGCCCGGGATCCCCGGATCAGGCTGCTCAAGTTTTCCCGGAGGTTCGGCCAGCCGATGGCCAGCCTCGCGGGGATGCAGTATTCCTCCGGCGACGCCGTCATCGTGATGGACGTCGACATGCAGGATCCGCCGGAGCTCGTCCAGCAAATGGTCGCCAAGTGGCGGGAGGGCTACGATGTCGTGCTCCCGCAGCGCACGCGAAGGACGGGCGAGCCGTGGATCAAGCGCCTCGTGGCCGAGACCGGCTACAAGGTCATCAACAAGATAGCCGACGTGAAGATCCCGCCCAATTCCGGCGACTTCCGCCTCATGTCCCGGAGGGTCGTCGACGAGGTCGTCAAGCTGAAGGAGAGCCACGGTTTCCTGCGGGGGATGGTGGCCGTCGTCGGATTCAAGCAGTACCTCCTCCCCTTCGAGCGCCCGGCGCGGTTCTCGGGAGAGACGAACTACAACCGCTTCTTCGGTTCGCTCAGGATCGGGTTCAACGGCATCTTCTGCTTCTCGACCTATGCCCTGACACTCAGCACCCAGCTCGGCTTCCTGATCGCCGGGGCTTCGTTCCTCATCGCCCTCGCCTACCTCGTCATGAAGCTATGCGGCTTCCCCTTCCCGGTGGGAAATCCCACCCTCGTCATCCTCGTCCT
>PMSP01000320.1 GCA_003168315.1 Opitutaceae bacterium | reverse complement strand
GCGGGCAGGAAGTTCATCGAGCGCCTCCAGCTCTTCTCCCACCTCGCCAACATCGGGGACGTGCGCAGCCTCGTCATTCACCCGGCCTCGACGACCCACCAGCAGCTCACCGACGAGGAGCTTGCGAAGGGGGGCGTGAGCCCGGAGCTCATCCGGCTGTCGATCGGCCTCGAAAACGTGGAGGACCTCCTATGGGACCTGGACCAGGCTCTGCCTGCGCCATAACGCTCAACTCGGTCCTGACGCCGGAGCAGCAGCGGCTCTACCAGGACCCGCTCGTGATCCAGCGGCTCCTTCGCGAGGCGCGCACGATCGCGGTCGTCGGGCTCTCGAGCGACCCCCAGCGCGCGAGCTGGTTTGTCGCGAGCTACCTGAAGAAGGCCGGCTACAAGGTGATCCCGGTCAACCCGAAGGCGGACCGGATCCTGGGCGAGAGGGCCTATCCCGACCTGGCGAGCATCCCCGAGCCCGTCGACATGGTTGACGTTTTCCGCCCCGCAGCGGAATGCCTCTCGGTCGCCCGGCAGGCCGTCGCGATCAAGGCGAAGGCGCTGTGGCTCCAGCTCAGGCTCGTCAATATCGAGGCCGCGGAGCTGGCGGCGACGGCCGGCCTCACGGTGGTCGTCGACCGCTGCGTCAAGATGGAGCACGGGCGCTACCGTGGGCGGCTGCACTGGGCCGGAATGAACACCGAGATCATCTCCGCCCGCAAGGCCCGGCTCACTTGAGGGCCCGACACCTCTTTTTCCCATGAAATCCAAAACCATGTTCCTTGCCGCTGCGCTTGTCGCGCTCACGCTCGCCGCCCGCTTCGCCTCCGCCGACGCTCCCGCCCAGCCGACCGCGACCCTGCAGGGCGACGCCGCCCGGCCGGAGGCGGCCCATTGGCTGCGAAGCGAGCTCTACTTCGGCGTCGGCACCTTCGGGGCCCCCGACGACGGAATCGGTGAGATGCGCTGGCGCGCGTTCCTCGACCGCGAGGTGACCCCGCGGTTTCCGGACGGCCTGACCGTTCTCGATGCCTACGGGCAGTGGCGCGGCCACGTCGGGGAGGAGCCGAGCCGCCTGCGCTCGAAGGTGCTCATCATCCTCTACGAGGACACGGCCGCGAACCGCGCCGCGATCGACGCCATCCGCGTCGCGTTCAAGGCGGCGACGCACGACAAGTCGGTCCTGCTGGCCACGGAGCACGTGGACGTCTCCTTCTAGGGACCCGCTTATCGGTCCGCCTGGGCGCCGGATCAGATGATCCTCGTGGATTCCGTGCGCGTGATCTTCTGGGTCACGTAGTGGTCGTTGAANNGTGTTGCTCTTGGTTGTCGGTCCTTTCGCCGGTGACCACCGTGCGGGTCGAGCCCCTGCCGTCCGGCACGGTCGAAATGATCGGCGTCGAGATGACCACGTAGTCAACCCGGTCGGCGACCTGCCGCCGATATACCCATATCTCGGCCTTCCCCTCCTGTGTCTTCATTGGTTTCACTTCAGCGGGCTGGCCCATGATCTTGATCACGGTTTCGGAAGGCATCCCTGACTTCAGGCCGGTGTCAGTCGCCTTCGCTGCGGGGACCGCCGCCTTCGAATCCGTGTTTGGAGCCGCGTCCTGTGCCGGTGCGCCTCTGGCTGTCTGGGCCAGGACCCCGATCAGGAGCGCCGGCAGGATGTGGTTTCGGATTTTCATCGGGATATTTCGGGCACCCTATTTGCTCACGCCATGCCAATTCCGGCTTCGACGGAATAAAGCCTTGATGGCTCGGCAATTGTCCGTTTTTGGCTCGCTGATATCATCATGTCTACGTCGGAAAATTGGGTGTCTGCAGCAAACTTCACGCTGTGTTGCGGGCTGAAATGGGTGCAGGGCGCTAACGGACATCAACGTGAGCCCGGATGTTCCGCGAATCCCTTCCATGCGCGCAAGTTATGCGCTTTTTGTCGTTTACCACTCGCCCGCGAATCGTGTGCAATGGCCACCGGTTACACCCCTATGACGACAGACATGACGGACCGGCCCCTGAGGAAAATCTGCGCCCTGGGGCTTTGCCTCCTTTTCCCGCTTCTGGCGATCTCGGCGCTTTCGGCGCCGCCCTCAAGCCCGACCGCCGCGGAATCCGCCATGCTCGCGCATGTGTTCCCGACCATTGTGCGGATCGAGGCCATCAGCCTGCGCCCCTACGACGGGCACCTGACCAAGTCCTGGACCGCGGGCAGCGGCGTCATCATCTCGGCTCAGGGGCACGTCCTCACGAACTGCCATGTCAGCGAGGACGTGGACACGTTCCGGTGCTACCTCTACGACGGGCAGCACGTCGACGCGCACAGGGTGGGGCAGGACCCGATGACCGACATCGCGGTCCTGCAGATGGACCTGAGCCAGCTGAAAAGCGGCACCGGCCCGCTGCCGGTCGCGACATTCGGTGATTCGGACAAGATGGGTCCCGGCGACGCCGTCTTTGCCCTGGGAAGCCCCGGCTTCCTCTCCCAGTCGGTGACGAGGGGCATCGTCTCCAATCCCTCGATGGTCCTTCCCGAGCAGACGGTCGGGAAGATGATGCTGCGGGGCGAGGACGTCGGAACGCTCGTCCGCTGGATCCTCCACGACGCCAGCATCTTTGGCGGAAACAGCGGCGGCCCCCTCGTGAACATACGCGGCGACGTGGTCGGCGTGAACGAGATCGGCGTCTTCAACCTGAGCGGGGCCATTCCCGGGAACCTCGCCCATGCCATCGCGATGCAGCTGATCGCGCACGGCCACGTGTCCCGGGGCTGGTCCGGCCTGACCGTGCAGCCGAGGCTCGAGGCCGACGGGTCCGACGTGGGTGTCCTCGTTTCCGACGTGAACGACGGCTCGCCTGCCGCGAAGGCCGGCATGGAGCCGGGCGACGTGATCCTCGCCTGCGACGGCATTCCGATCGAGGGGGCGCAGGAGAAGGCGGTCGCCCATTACTACCGCCTCGAGACCAGCCGTCTCCCCGGCGACGTCTTCAGGCTGGACTACCTCCGCGGCGGCCAGCGCCGCGTCGCGCAGTTCCCGCTCGCCGTGCGCGAGCCCGCGCAGGCCGATGAC
>PMSP01000009.1 GCA_003168315.1 Opitutaceae bacterium | reverse complement strand
CCGGCTTACCAACTCGGACCGGGCGGGCCGCTATCGTCTCGTCAAGGAAATCATCGGCGAGCCGCACTCATCAGTGCTCTTGATCCGCACCCGGCTCGAAATCCTGGACCCTAAGTTGCGCGGCAAGCTGCACCTCTATGCTCTGCTCGCCCCGCACCTTGACGGCACGGGGCAGCACAATTCGGCCCACTGGCGCGATACCCAGGGCCGGAAGCTCTTTCAGGCCGTGCACAAGGATGTCCACCTGGTCTTTGGGTGCGCGCCGGATTTTACGCGGCGCTCCGTGGGCTACGTCGGATCGAGCGACGGTTGGCAGGACCTAATGGGTAATTTCAAGATGGATTGGGAGTATGGCCGGGCGGAGGATGGGAACATCGCGCTGATGGGCGAAATCGATCTGTCCCGCGGCCTGGAGTTTACCCTGGCTGTTGCGCTCGGGCGCAGCGCCCAAAGCGCATCCACCCAGCTGGTTCAGGCCCTGGCCACGCCGTTCGCCCGGCAGCGGGAGAAGTNNTGCTGGCGCATGAGGACAAGACCTTCCCTGGCGCGTTTGTGGCGTCGCTCAGCATTCCCTGGGGCGAGACGAAGGACGACAGCGACCGCGGCGGCTATCATCTGGTCTGGGCCCGCGACATGGTGCAGACGGCCACCGCCTTGCTGGCTTGCGGGCGGACCGAATCGCCCCTGCGCGCCCTCATCTGGCTGGCGTGCATCCAGGAAGCCGATGGCCGGATGCCGCAAAACAGCTCGCTCTCGGGCAAGCCATTTTGGACGGGCCTGCAACTGGACGAAGTGGCCGTGCCCATCCTGCTGGCGTGGCGCGTGCGCCGTGCCAATGCGCTGCGGCAGTTCGATCCGTGGATTCTCATCTCCCGTGCCGCCGCCTTTCTCATCCTTCACGGACCCGTGACCGCACAGGAACGGTGGGAGGAGAATTCCGGTTACTCGCCCTCGACGCTGGCGGCGATTATCGCGAGCCTCGTGTGTGCAGCGGAGTTTGCGCGCGAACGAAAGGACGTGATGACGGCGAATTTTCTGCTGGCCTATGCGGATTGGCTTTCATCGCGGCTCGAAGCCTGGACCGTCACCGATTGCGGCGAACTGCTCCCGGGCAAGCCCCGGCATTATGTACGCATCACGCCCGCGTCTCCATCATCGGCGGGCGTGATGGGCGATCCGAATACGGCGACAATCCCCATCGCCAACGGCGGGGGAGATCATCCGGCGCGCAACGTCGTTGGCGGAGATTTTCTCCAATTGGTTCGGCTGGGCATCCGCGCGGCCGATGATCCGCTCGTCGTCGATTCCGTGGCCGTCATCGATCACGTGCTCAAGCGTGATCTGCCACAGGGCCCGTGCTGGCGCCGTTACAACCATGATGGCTATGGGCAGAAGGACGACGGGGGCGCCTTCGACGGCACAGGCGTCGGCCGGTCGTGGCCGATTCTGACCGGCGAGCGCGGCCACTACGAACTCGCAGCCGGCAGCGATCCCAAACCGTTCATCGCGGCGATGGAAAAATTCGCCAACGCCGGCGGCATGCTGCCGGAACAGCTCTGGGATGCGGCCGACTTGCCGGATGGGCGCATGAAGTTAGGGAAACCCACCGGCTCGGCCATGCCCCTGTGCTGGGCTCATGCGGAATACATTTCGCTCGTGCGCAGCGCCCACGACAGCGTGGGTTTCGACCGCATCGAGCCGGTCTTCCAGCGCTATGTCGCCAAACGGACAAAAAGCCCGCATGAAATCTGGACCTTTTGTCATCCGATTCGGCAGGCTTTGCCGGGAAAAATCCTACGCGTGGCCATCGCGGCCGACGCTGCGATTACGTGGTCGGCTGACGGCTGGACCACCGTTAATCACGCGGACGCCGTCGAAATGAGTGCCCTGAAGCTGTGGTTCGCCGACCTGACCACGAAAAACTGCGCCACCGGAGCCGTGATCGAATTCACCTTCTTCTGGAAGGAAGTCCGGCGCTGGGAAGGGCGGAATTATTCCGTGGTCGTCCGCGGACCAAAATAGGAGCCCTCGCCGGTGGCGGAATCCCGGCCCGCAGATGCGGGCCGAAGATGGCTCGGCCGGCAGTCGGGTAATGCCCCATGGCTATGGAATGAGCGCATGAGCATAGTGGGAAGCAGGGCAAGCTCCCGTCACTGGCCGTGATGCTGCAACCTTCCGTCGTCGGCACGAATGCCCGTGGCAACAACACCCTTTATCTCGAAATATGGTTCGCATTCTAAGGACGCCCTCAAACCAATCGCATTATGAAAACAATCCGTATCTCCCTCCTCGCGGCCACCTGTCTTGCGGTGCTATCCACGGCCTTGGCCGCTTCGGCCCCGTCGAAGACTATAGTCATCACCGCCAATGACAGCCTGCGTTTTAGCGTCACGAGCATCACCGCGGAGCCGGGGCAGACATTGCATGTGCAATTTCACAATGTCGGCAATCTGCCCAAGGACGTCATGGGCCATAACTGGATCCTCCTCAAAGCGGACCAGGATCCGGAAGCCTATGCCGCTATGGCCGTCGGGGCCAAGGCGGATAACTTCGAGCCCAAGGCGCTCTCCGGCCAGGTGCTGGCGGCCGTGCCGCTGCTGGGCCCCGGCGAGACAGGGGATGTCACATTCACCGCGCCAATGAAGCCCGGCACGTATCCCTTCCTCTGTTCTTTTCCGGCTCACTATGCCGCCGGAATGCGCGGTGTGCTGGTTGTAGAGTGACGTCCCGTGATGCAAACGGCACCCGGTCCTGCGCGATGCTCGACAGCGATCGGGGCAGATGAGGGGAGATTCAAACCATGAGCGACGGCCGCCTTCGTTGGCCGTATTCCCCGGGGCCCGGCAAACTGAAGTAGGGTAATACCCCATCGTTCCCGCCGGCCCCAGCATTTATATTTAACATCCGGACATGGGTGCAAATCGAGTCCATCGCTTCAGTACGGATGACCGGGGGGGACTCCACACGTTCGCGCGCTTCCGGTCCATCTTTCTGCGCGACAACCGGTTGGCGGATTTAGCAAGGCCTCCATCATGAACCCGGGCCCGTCATCCGAAGAACCGAATCGCGCGGACGGTTCGCCGCCATCAGAAGGGCCGCTATTTTCGGCGGGGGCGACGACGCTGTTTCGGGTCGCGTTGGGCATGAGCGTCCTCCTGGTCACCGGCGCCGGCTTTATCACGTGGGCTTACCATCACTCCAATTATTGGAACCAGATCGGGTTTGCCCCCGCACAGCCTGTGCTGTTCAGCCATAGGCATCACGCGAAAGAGCTGCGGATCGACTGCCGCTTTTGCCACTCCACGGTGGAAACGTCGGCATTCGCGGGGATGCCATCCACCCAAACCTGCCTGAGCTGTCATTCGCAGATTTTCACAAACACCCCGATGTTGCGGCCGGTGATCCAGAGCGCGGCGCGCAACGTGCCCTTGCAGTGGAGCCGCGTCACGCATCTGCCGGACCACGTTTTTTTCGACCACAGCATCCATGTGAACAAGGGCGTCGGCTGCACCACCTGCCACGGGGAGATCGGGCAGATGGCGCTCACCGCGAAAGGCGAGCCGCTGACCATGCGGTGGTGTCTCGATTGCCATCGCGATCCCGGTCCGCGGTTGCGTCCGGCCTCCGAAATATTTGCCGCCATTTCGCCTGCCGCCCGGCCCCCGGGGCGGCAGCTGGCGCTCATGCGGCACTATGACATTCATGCGCACAACCTGACCAATTGCTCGATCTGCCACCACTGATTGCGATGCCGCCGAACCCACGATTGCCCGTAACCAAGGACGCGCCGGAATTCTGGCGCAGCTTGGACGAACGGGCCCTGACACCGGAATTTCAGGCGCGCCTCGCGAAGGAATTTCCTTTCGTCGCGACGCTGCCGCCCTCCGAGCTGGACAGGCGGAATTTTGTCAAACTCATGGGGGCTTCGATCGCCTTAGCCGGCCTGTCCGGCTGCGTCCGGCGCTCCGTCGACAAAATCGTGCCCTACGTCGCGGCCCCTGAAATTGCCGTTACGGGACGCCCCGACTATTACGCAACCGCCATGCCGGTGGAAGGTTACGCGCGCGGGATTATCGTCGAATCGCATCTCGGTCGGCCCACCAAGATCGAGGGCAATTCCGATCATCCGGAAAGCTTGGGCGCCACCGATGCGATCACCCAGGCCGCCATCCTTTCGCTTTATGATCCCGACCGCTCCCGCGAGCCCTGGCGACAAGGCAGGGCCGGCAGCTGGGCGGATTTCGATGCCGAGTCGATGCGACACCAGGCGACCCTTTTCGCGACGCAGGGCGAGGGACTCGCCTTACTGGCGGAGCCCACCAGTTCCCCGAGTATCCGGCGCGAACTCCAGCGCATCCGGGAGAAATTTCCGAAAGCCCGGTGGTATCAACATACCCCGCTGGCCGGCTATGAGGCGAACGGCCGCCAGCCCGACTACGATTTCGCCGCGGCGGAAGTCATCTTCACCATCGGCAGCGACTGCCTGTACCAGCATCCGGCCGCCTTGCGTTACAGCCGGGCCTTCGCCGGGCGGCGCCGGGTGGTCAACGGCCAAGTCAGGATGAACCGGTTCTATGCGATGGAAGCCACGCCGACCGTCACCGGCGCGCTGGCCGACTTCCGCCTGCCCGCGTCCCCGGCGCGCATGCGCGCGGTGCTCGACGCGCTCGCGCAAGTCCTCGCCCAAGGCGCCGCGCCCTCCCCCGCCGGGTTGTCGCCGGCCGAGGACCGGTTCGTGACCGCGCTCGCCGCCGATCTTCGCCATTATGCCCCGGCCGTCGTGTGCGTGGCGGGACCGGAGGAAGACGCCGACCTCCAGCGCTGGGCGCTCGCGCTCAACGCTCACCTCGGCGCCGCTGAAAAGACGATCCGTTTCCTCGCCCCGCCACGATCGGACTCGGACGTGACCTCGGCGGGAGACCTGGCGGCGCTCACTGGTGCGATGCGTCGCGGTGAGGTGACCCATCTCCTGGTGCTTAGTTCGAACCCCGCCTATACCGCGCCGTCGGATCTCGATTTCGCCAGCGCGCTGGGCCACGTGCCGTTTACGGTCCATCTCGGCGGTCACCGCGACGAAACGGCGGCACTCTGCACCTGGCATCTGCCGGAAAGTCATTGGCTGGAAACCTGGTCGGACCTTCGCGGCTACGAAGGCACCGCGACCATTCTTCAGCCGTTGATCGAGCCGCTTTATGACACGCGCGGCAGCCTGGAAATCCTGCGGCAATTGACCGCGCCGCCTGGCGACCAGGCGTACGACATCGTGCGCGAGACGTGGCGGAACGCGCGCGGCGGATCGGATTTTGAACTTCATTGGCATCGCTGGTTGAATGTGGGAGTGGTCGAAGGCTCCGCGACCTCGGCGGTAGCAGCCCCTTCAACCGATGGGACATTCCCGGTGTTAACGCAGCCAGTGGCCGAAGCCCTGCCGGCCCTTGTTTTGCAGCCGGACGCCACCATCGGGGACGGCCGCTGGGCTAACAATGCGTGGCTGCAGGAACTGCCCAAACCCTTGACGTCGCTCGTGTGGGACAATGCCGCGCTGGTCAGTCCCGCCTTCGCAGCGAAACTCATGATTGCCAGCGGCGACTTGCTCGCGTTGTCGATCGGTCCGCACACGCTCGACGCGGCCGCCCTGATCTTGCCGGGGCAGGCCGACGACTGCGTCACCCTCTCACTGGGTTATGGCCGGAGCGCCGCGGGATCCGTGGGCAACGGGCACGGGTTTAATGCTTATCGTCTCCGTACGATAAAAGCGCTCTGGCGGCAATCCGGCCTGCGAGTCGAGCAAACCGGACGTCGCTACGCCCTGGCGACGACCCAGCAGCAATTCGCGATGGAAGGTCGCGACCTCGTGCGGGTGGTCACTCCCGACGCGTTGAGCGTCCCGCCACCCGCCGCCAGTCCCACCCTGTATCCGCCGTGGAAGTCGGGCGGCTACGCGTGGGGCATGTCGATCGACCTTAGCACCTGTCTTGGCTGCAACGCCTGCATCGTGGCTTGCCAGGCGGAGAACAATATTCCAGTAGTCGGCAAGGACCAGGTGGCACGCGGACGGCAGATGCACTGGATCCGGGTCGACACCTATTTCTCGGGCGATCCGGCCAGCCCGAGCATGGTGCATCAACCCGTGCCCTGCATGCAGTGCGAAAACGCGCCCTGCGAGCTGGTCTGTCCGGTCGGCGCGACTGTCCACAGCGACGAGGGTTTGAATGATATGGTCTATAACCGCTGCGTGGGCACGCGCTATTGCTCCAACAACTGCCCCTACAAGGTCCGGCGCTTCAATTTTTACGACTACCGCTCACCACCCGGCGCGCTGTCGCACCTGCAGGAAAACCCCGACGTGACTGTGCGCGAACGCGGCGTGATGGAAAAATGCACCTA
>PMSP01000105.1 GCA_003168315.1 Opitutaceae bacterium | reverse complement strand
GAACAGCCTGGGGTCGCTCCTCCTGCAGCAGGGCAGGGCATCGGACGCCGTGGGCGAGTATGAGGAGGCGGTGCGGCTCCAGCCGGGTTCCCCGGCGCTCCTCAACAACCTGGGCATCGCCCTCACCCGGGCGGGCAGGCTGGACGAGGCCATGGACCGGCTCCGGAGCGCGCTGCAATTGGCGCCCGGCTACGCCGAGGCGCACTACAACCTCGGATTGGCCCTGCACAGGGCGGGGCGCGAGGACGAGGCCCACGCGCAATTCGTGGCCTCCGGCCGCAGTCCCTGACCCCGGGGGCTCAGCGGTGCGACGTGGGCCGGTACACCCGGGCCTTAAGCTGCAGCGCAAGGTGCTCCCGAAACATGGTCAGGTCCCGCAGGGTGCCCAGGGCTATCAGCTGGCTCGCGAGGTTGCCTAGCGCTGAGCCCTCAATCGCATAGGCAAGGACCGGAAGGCCGCACGCGTCGGCGGTCGCCTGGCAGAGAAGGCGGTTCCTCGATCCGCCCCCGATGATGAGGATGCGCCTAAAGCTGCGCCCGGAGAGCCGCTCGAAGCCGCGCGCGGCCTCCGCGTGGCCGCGGCCAAGCGATGCGGTGATGAGACGCACGTAGCCGGCGAGCGAGCGGGGAACCGAGGCGCCGCGCCGTCGCATCTGCGCATCGACCGCGGCGCGCATGTCCGGGGGGTTGAAGAGCGAGGGATCCCTGACATTGATCAGCATCGACGGGCTCGGCTCGCGGCCGGCTGCCGAGAGAAGACGGGCCCACGAGCCCGGGCCATCGGCCTTCCAGCCAAAACTCGCGAGCGTCCGCTCGATCAGCCACAGCCCCGGGCAGGAGCGCAGGGGTCGATAGCCGCCGTCACCCATCCGCTCGTTGGATATGCCGAGCGAAAGCGCCTCCGAGCCCGTAAGCGGCGCATCGCTCTCAAAGCCCATGAGGGACCACGTGCCCGAGCTGAGGTAAAGGTCGGTCCCGTCCGCGGCCGCGGGGATGGCCATGAAGGCGCAAGCCGTGTCATGCCCGGGGACGAGGATGGCCTGCACGTCCCGAAAACCCGGGATGCCCGTGACCGCGGCTAGCCGTCGGGGCGACGTCGCCGGCTTCTTGAACCAGCGCCGGGGGATGCCAAAGAAGGAAAGCGCCTCCGGCGACCAATCCCGTCCGTGAACGCCGATGAGCTGCGAATGGCTGCAGACCGAGAGCTCGTTCTCCATCCTTCCCGTAAGGAGGAAGTTGAAGTAGTCGGATATGAACAGGCAGCGGGCGACGGCGCCCGAGATCCCCGGGAGGGCGGACAAGGTCTCCTTCAGCTGGAGGCTCGTGTTGTAGGGGTAGTTTGGAATCCCGGTCAGGCCGTAGACGCGCTTGATCCCGCTCCGGGCAAGCTGCCCCGAGAGCGCGAGCGTGCGGCTGTCCCGGTAGGCGTAGGTCGGGTGGACCAGCCGGCCCCGTGCGTCCACCAGCGCATGGTCGACCGCCCAGGCGTCGACCCCGACTGAGGCGAGGCGGGGGAACTGGGCCTTGGCCTTGAGGAGACCCGTCTGCACCTCGCCCCACAGGTAGGGGAGGTCCCAGTAATCATGGCCGGCCATCCGGCGGAACTGGTTGGGGAAGCGGTGGACCTCCCGAAGCACAAGCGAACGTCCGGACCAGGTCCCGACGATGACCCGGCCGCTGGTCGCGCCCAGGTCGACGGCAGCGCAGTCGACCGGCTTCATCAGCGCAGGAACGCCTCGTGGAGGCCCCCGTCGACGGCGATGACCTGGCCCGTGGTCTTCGACAGGCGCTGCGACACGAGGAGGAAGTACGCCTCCGCCTGGTCGGCGGGGGTGATGCGCGACTTCGTGAGCGTCCGGTCTGCGTAGAACTGCGCGAGCTTTCCGACCATCGACTCGGTGCTCTCGTCGTCGGCGTAGGGGATGCCGTACTTAGCGAGGGAGCCTATGACCCGGTCCCGCGGGAACATGGCCGAGCCCTGCACGACCGTCGCCGGGGCGACGCCGTTCACGCGCACGAGCGGGGCGAGCTCGATCGCAAGCTCGCGCACGAGATGATTGGCCGCGGCCTTCGAGGTGTCATAGGCCACCGAACCCTTCTTGGCCACGACGGCGTTCGCCGAGGTCGTCAGCACCAGGCTCCCGCGAAGGCCCTGGTCCTTCCAGGTCTTGAACGCCTCGTCGGCCACGAGATAGCTGCCGGTGACGTTGACCGAGTAGATGAGGTCCCATTTGTCGTCGGGTATCCGTCCGCTGGCGTCGGCAGGGAAGAAAATGCCGGCGGTGACGCAGATGTGGTCGAATCCTCCGTAGGCGAGGGCGACGTCGTCCAGCATCCGCCGGATGCTGGCGCGGTCCCTGACGTCGGCGCGCAGGCCGATGGCCGGCCCGCAGCCGGAGATGCCGGTCCCGGCCACGCCGATGGCGGGCCCATGCCGGTCGGTGATGTCCCGGGCGGTCGCCTTTGCCGCAGCCTCGTCAAGGTCGACGGCGACGACATGCGCCCCCTCCTTCGAAAGGCGCCGGGCCGTCTCCCTGCCGATGCCGGAGCCCGCGCCGACGACGACCGCGACCTGGCGCGCGAGTTCCCTTTCGGGGGGCATCCGCCTTAGCTTCGCCTCCTCCAGCGCCCAGTACTCGATGTCAAAGGCCTCCTGCTGCGGGAGGGCCGTGTAGGTGCCTATCGCCTCGGCACCCCGCATCACCTCCACCGCCGCCGTGTAGAATTCGGCGGTGACGCGCGATTCCGACTTGTCCTTGCCCCAGGCGACGAGCCCTATCCCCGGTATGAGGACCACCGTTGGATTCGAGTCGCGCATGGCCGGCGAGCCCGGCCGCCTGCACTTCTCATAGTAGGCCGCATAGTCCTTCCGGTAGACTTCAATAGCGGCGACCAGCTTCTCCCTCAGGCTGGCGACGCCGCCGTTCGGGTCCCAGTCCACGTACAGCGGCTTGATTTTCGTCCTCAGGAAGTGGTCGGGGCAGGAGGTCCCGAGGGCGGCCAGGCGCGCGGCGTGATGCGAGCCCACGAAGCGAAGGACGGCCGGTGTCGCCTGCACGGTGGCAATGACCCTGTTCTCGTCGGATAGCCGGCCGCGGAGCCAGGGAAGGAGGGAGGAGAGCACGCCGCGTGCGGCGTCCTCCCCAAGGGCCGCATGTCTGGCGCCCCCGAAGGCACCGGCGTCGCCACCCTTCGCCGCATACCTGGACTCAATGTGGAGGGCGGCCCTCTCGATGAGGGAAAGCGTCGTCTCATAGCATTGGCGATCGTCGTCGTCCCATGAGATGAAGCCGTGCTGGCCCATCATGATCGCCCGCAGGTCGGGGTTGGCGCGGGCGATGTCCTGCATGGCCAGCCCAAGCTCGGCGCCGGGACGCATCCACGGGACATAGGCCATCTTGCCGCCGAAGATCTCGCGGGTCAGGCGCTCGCTGTCGCCCGCGGCCGCGACGGCGATGATCGCATTGGGATGCATGTGGTCCACATGCCGGCCAGGGAGGTAGGAATGGAGCGGCGTGTCGATCGACGGGGCGCGCGGGTTCAGGTTGAAGGTCGCGTGCGCGTACATCCCCACCATGGCGTCCTCCGCGGCCGACTTGAGCCCGCGGTCCGGCCTGGCCAGGTAGCTGTCCCTCAGGACGGCGAGCTTGTCCTGGTAAAGCGACGAGAAGTTCTCCCTCGTGCTGGTCCGCAGGTCGCCGCCGGAGCCCTTGACCCAGAGCACGTCGACGCTCTTCCCGCTGAGCGGGTCGCTCGTCATGACCTTTGACGAGGTGTTGCCGCCGCCGGTGTTGGTTATTCGCTGGTCGCTCCCGAGGAGGTTGGAGCGGTACACCAGGCGCTGCACGGGATCCATGGCGCTCGCCTTGGCGTCGTCCCACAGGTCGCTGACATGCTGAAATTTGTTTTTCATCGGAGAATTCACCCGCGTGCGCGCTGGACGTCCTTCTCGTACCGGCGCACCTCCTGGAACCACGCGCGGTCCGGCGGGGTCCCGAGCCGGGCGCAATGCTCGTCCCAGACGGCCCCGAGAGGCATCGTCTTGCCCTCCTCGAGGCGCGCCAGGCGCGCCGTGAAGTCGTCCGACTCCTCCAGCGCCCGCAGCTCCGCGGAAGGCTCCAGAAGCGCGGCCAGAAGGCATTTGAGCGCGTTGCGGGCCCCTATCGCCCACGCGGCAACCCGGTTGATGCTGCCGTCGAAGTAATCCAGGCCAACATGGGTGCGGGCGAGAAAGCCCCCGCGGACAACCTCCTCGAGGACGGCCCGCGTCGGGTCGTCGAGGAGGACCACGTGGTCGCTGTCCCACCGGACGCCCCTGCTCAGGTGCAGGAGGATCCCCGGCACAAACTGCATGACGGAGCTTATCTTGTCGGCGACCGACTCGGTCGGGTGGAAATGGCCCATGTCAAGGCAGAGGAGCTTCTGCCGGGTGATGGCATAGCCGAGGTAGAACTCGTGCGATCCCACGACGTAGCTTTCGGAGCCGATCCCGAACAGCTTGCTCTCGACCGTGTCGAGGTTGTGGAGGGGATCGATGGTTTCCCTGAACACGGCGTCAAGGGCCTGCGCCAGCCTCTCTCGCGGCGCCTTGCGGTCGACCGGCGACTCCTTCGATCCGTCGGGAATCCAGACGTTGGTCAGCGC
The DNA here is from genome assembly GCA_003168315.1 of Opitutaceae bacterium. GTDB lineage: Bacteria > Verrucomicrobiota > Verrucomicrobiia > Opitutales > Opitutaceae > Palsa-1447. The sequence continues at coordinate 5,351 of PMSP01000105.1, read as the reverse complement.
CGGCTTGCCGAGCGACCGCCCCATGGCCGCGCCGATGCGCCGGCAGGCGGCGGCGTGCGCGATCCAGTAGTCCCGGATCGCCGGGTCGCGGTGCGAGAGCGTGAACCCGGAGTCGGCAAGGGGGTGGGAGAAGAGGGTGGGATTGAAGTCGAGGCCGAGGCCCCGGGCCCTCGCCCATTCGATCCACCCGGTGAAGTGCTCCGGGCCGATCTCGTTTCGCTCAACCTTTGCGCCCGCGAACTCGCCGTAGATCGCGTGCAGGTTGACGCGGTGCTTTCCGGGAATGAGGCGGAAGGCCTGGTCGAGGTCGGACCGAAGCTCGGCGTGGTTCCTGGCCTTTCCCGGGTGGGATCCCGTGACCGCCAGGCCGCCGCCGTCAAGCTTCGCCCCCGGCCGCTCGAATCCGCCCACGTCGTCTCCCTGCCAGCAATGCAGCGAGAGGGGGATCCCCGAAAGGGCTGCGAGGGCCGCCTCGCTGTCGACGCCCGCGGCGGCGTACATCTCCCGCGCAAGGGTGTAGGGGAACGGGTTCACGCTGGGACGATGGGGTCTTCCTGTGGGGCTCTCAATGCAGTTTCTGACACTTGTCGCGGATTTTCAGGCCGATGGCACGGACGAATATACCCTATTGAACCTTGACTTAAAATACCGAGACTGCCTCATCGCATTCATAAATTGACCCTGAATGCGCGCGCTCCCCGAGTTCCGCCGCTATTTCGTCAACCCGCCCGAGGCAGAGGCGTGGGGTCTGGCCGTGACGGGCTGCGGCCGTCAGGCTTGCCGGGCGGGTTCGCCGTATCCCCCGCGGGGCCACCCAGCCGACCACGACTTCACCTGGGAGAACGGCAGGGTGCTCGGGGCCTGCCAGATTGTCTTCGTCGCCGAGGGCCGCGGTGAATTTGAATCCCGCGCCACCGGCCTCGTCCAGGTCGAGGCGGGCACGGCGATGGTCGTCCTGCCGGGGGTGTGGCACCGGTACCGCCCGGACCGACTTACGGGCTGGACAGAGCACTGGATAGAGCTCCAGGGCCCGGTTGCGGATCGCCTCCTGGCCAAGGGCACCCTGGACCCCGGGCGCTCCGTCGTCTTCATCGAGAGGTCCCTCAAGCTCGAGTCGCTCATGGACGAGATCAACCTATGCCTCGGATCGGGGGCCGGATTTTCGCCGGAGGCTGCCGCGCTTGGGCTACATGTGCTCTCGCTCGTGGTCGATGCGCGCCGGCTGCGCGCGCCCGCGCGCAAGATCACGGGATTCGTCGCCCGGGCCGAGCGCCTGCTGATGGACTCCGTGGACGAGCCGCCGGCGATCCCCGAGCTGGCGAGTGGCCTCGGCGTCACCTACTCGTACTTCCGCCGGGAGTTCAAGAGGCATACGGGCCTCGCCCCCTACCAGTATGTCCGGCGTCTGCGGATGGAGAAGGCCCGGCGCGTGATCGGCAGCTCAAAGGAGAACCTTCAGATCATCTCGGAGCGGCTGGGTTTTGCCTCGGCATACCACCTTTCGGCAGCCTTCAAGAAGGAGTTCGGCCTGTCGCCAGACCATTGGCGGCGGAGCCGAAATTAGTTCCGCCCGGAGCCCCACAACCCCAATGACCGGCGCCCGGCACGCGGACGCCTCCTCCCCATGAACCCCAACCCCTTCCTCGGCGTCATCTTCCACTGGCTGGGAGGCCTGGCCTCCGGATCATTCTACGTTCCTTACCGCGGCGTCCGCAAGTGGGCCTGGGAGACCTACTGGCTGGTGGGAGGGTTCTTCTCGTGGATCATCATGCCCTGGATCCTCGCGAGCCTGATGACCCACGACCTGCTCGGCGTCCTGCACCGCCAGAGCGCGAGCACCCTATGGTGGACCTATTTCCTCGGGGCCCTGTGGGGCTTCGGCGGCCTGACCTTCGGCCTCACGATGCGCTACCTCGGGATGTCCCTCGGCATGGGCGTGGCCCTTGGCTACTGCGCCGCTTTCGGGACCCTCGTGCCACCGGTACTCAAGTCCTTCATGCCGTCGATCCCGGTTGCGGAAAGCCTGCGCCAGATCGCCTCCACCCCTGCCGGGCAGATCACGCTAGCCGGCGTCGGGGTGTGCCTTCTCGGGATCGGCATCGCCGCGCTTGCTGGCCTCACGAAGGAGAGGGAAATGCCCGATGCGGAAAAGAAGAGCGTTATCGCGGAGTTCAACTTCAGGAAGGGCCTCCTCGTGGCGACGTTCTCGGGGATAATGAGCGCGTGCTTCGCCTTCGCCCTCACCGCGGGCAACCCGATCGGCGACGCCTCGCTGGCGGCCGGCACGAACAGGATCTGGACGGGGCTCCCGAAACTGGTCGTGGCGCTCCTTGGGGGATTCACGACCAACTTCGTCTGGTGCGTGCTCCTCAACATCAAGAACGGGACAGGGTATCAGTACGCCGCCGCAACGCTCAGGGTGGGGAACGGCGGCGCCGGGTCGGCAGGCGGCGACCCGACCATACCCCGGCTCCGCAACTACCTGTTCTCCGCCCTTGCCGGCACCGTGTGGTATTTCCAGTTCTTCTTCTACACGATGGGCGAGACGCAGATGGGCAAGTTCAGCTTCGCGTCNNGTCATCATAGGATACGGCAGCTACCTGAAGGCAAACGGCGCGGGCCCCTGAGCCGCTGGTGAGCAGCGTGCCGGCGTGCCGCGGTCGGGCGTCGTCTGGTCCGCAAACGTGAAGCGAAGCTTGAAATCGGTCCCGACGGCGCCGGCGGGGACCGCGAGCCACTCGTCGAAGCGGCAATGCGTCGCCTGCGGGTCGACATGGGCGGCCACGTCCGGGCTCGGCTGGCCGAGGCTCACGAGGGCCGCCGGGGTCGCTTGCTCCGGGAGGAGAACATCCAGCCGCGTGATCGGCGGCGCGCTGCAAAAGCGCCAGCCGCGCATGTGGATCCGGTCATGGTACACCGGGCATTCGTCAACTTTCCAGAGAAGCGCCATTCGTCGTGTCCCTGGTGCCTGCGGCAATTGGAAATCCTTGAGTAAACGATCCCAGGAAACAACCTTCTCCGTCTGAAATGCTTGATTCCCGGAGACGGCCAGGAGACGGGCGCGGTTCGTTGATTGCAGGCGCCGGACTCGTCGCTCTCACGCTCGCCGCCTATTCGGACAGCCTTGGCGGCGAATTCATCTTCGACGACCAATCGTCCATCCTCAAGAACCCGACCCTCGCCCGGATGTGGCCCCCGTGGGCCCCGTTGATTTCCCCCTCGGTCGGGGGCACTCGCGGGCGCCCCCTCGTCAACCTGACGTTCGCGCTGAACAACTGGGCCGGGGGCCTGCACGTGTGGGGATATCATGCGCTCAACCTGGCCATTCACGTCATGGCGGGGTTGGTCCTCTTCGGGATCGCCAGAAGGACGCTCACGAGGCCGATCTTGGCCGAGCGCTTTCATTCGGCGGCGCGTCCCCTGGCCTTCGGGGTCGCGGCGCTTTGGCTGGTTCACCCGCTGGCGACCGAGTCCGTGACCTACCTTTCCCAGAGGACCGAGTCGCTCATGGGCCTCTGCTACCTTTCGACGCTTTATTGCGTGATCCGCGGAGCCTGTCCAGAAAGGGCGAAAGGCGGGTGGTATGCGGCGGCCGTCCTCACCGGCTTCCTCGGGATGGCCAGCAAGGAGGCGATGGTCACGGCACCCATCGTGGTATTCCTATACGACCGAACCTTTCTCGCCGGCTCATTCGCGGCGGCGTGGAAGGCGAGGCGGCCCCTCTATATCGGCCTCGCCGGCGGATGGGTGCTTCTTGGATATCTGATGGTCGGGGTTGGCGAGCGCGGGGCGGGGCTCGGCCTGGGCGTGAGCTCATGGAGCTACGCCCTCTGCGAATCCCAGGCGATCGTTCACTACCTTGGTCTCTCGTTTTGGCCCCATCCCCTCATATTTGACTATGGGACGGCGCTGGGGCCCGGCTGGCCCGCCGCGGCGCCTAGCGTTGCCCTCGTGCTGGCGCTCGGCGCCGGCACGCTCCTCCTGCTGCGATACAGGCCTCCCTTGGGCTTTGTGATGTTCTGGTTCCTGGCGATACTGGCCCCAACCTCCAGCATAGTCCCGGTCGCGCTTCAGCCCGTGGCGGAGAACAGGATGTACCTGCCGCTGATCGCGGTCATTGCGCTCGTCGCGACCGGAACGTATCTGCTTCTCTCGCGCTGGAGCGCGGTGGTGCTCGCGGGATGCGCACTGTGCCTCGCATGGACGACCTACGCGCGCAATGAGGACTACCGCACCGCGGTCTCAATCTGGAGAGACACCGCTTCAAAACGTCCGATGAATGCACGCGCGCACGGCAGCCTCGGCAACTCCCTCCTGTCCGCCGGGAAAACAGCAGAGGGGACGGAGGAGCTTTCCGAGGCGCTTCGGATCTCCCCCGGCGATCCGGATCTGAACCTCGATATGGGGGTCGCGATCGGGAAGACCGGAAACATCGCCGATGCCATCCCAAGAATCCAGAAGGCCCTGAGCGCGAACCCCGGCCTCGCCGAGGGGTATTTTGACCTGGGATGGCTTTATACCCAGTCGGGAAGAACGACCGAGGCCCTCGAGGAATACGCGCACGCACTGGCCCTGCGACCCGATTACCACGACGCACACTGCAACCTCGCCGACCTTCTCATGAAGGACGGCAGGTTTTCCGAGGCCATCCCGCACTATGAATCGGCGCTGAGGGAGGGAACTCCCGAGCCCGACCTCTACTACAACCTCGCTTTTGCGAGGATCAAGACCGGCTCCTTGGCCGATGCCATCTCGGACTACAGGCAGGCGCTTCTCCTCAAGCCTGATTTTGTGGAGGCACGCCGCAATTTGGAGCTTCTGGAGGGGATGGGTCGGGGCCAACCAGGAGCCGGGGCGGGGCGATAGGCAAAGGCCTGGGAAATGGCCTATTGGGCGGCCCGATTCGACTCCAATTTTGAGGGCAGATCTCCCGGCGCGCCCGTTCGAATGAAAAAATCGCAATTCGGATGCAATCTTAGCTTGACCCATGTGGGTTAAAATGGGTTGAAATGGGGTGTTGTGGGGTATGTCCTTTCCCCGCACGCCCATGGCGCATCCCGGCAAAGCTTTTTTCACAGGCCTTTTCAGGCACACCCTCGACGAAAAGGGTCGCGTCACGATCCCTTCGGCATGGCGGGCGGCGCACGTGGATGGGGACGTTTTCCTGGCGACGCCGCATCCCGATGGATATGTCGCCGTTCTCCCGCCCACCGAGGTTGAGAAGCTCCACGCGAAAATCGCGCAGATGGCCCTGAGCGACGGGGCGGGGCAGGACTTCGCATCCCGCTTCTTCGCGCAGACGCAGTCTTTCTCGTTCGACAAGCAGGGTCGCGTCGGCCTCACCGCCGATT
>PMSP01000144.1 GCA_003168315.1 Opitutaceae bacterium | reverse complement strand
TCACCGGAATCCAGTTGGCCCCCTTCGCGAAGACCGGCCGCCCATTGATGAGAAACTGGAACGACTCGCCCCATTTGTCCCTGTGCCGGTCGAGTTCGATGGTCCTCAGGCCGATTTTCCGGGACCAGGTGCCGATCACGCTCCCGCCGGAGCCCACCACCTCGACCTCAAGGGAGTACAGGGGCTGCGCGCCCTGGCCGCTCGGCCACCAGAGCTTCGGCTTCGGTATCCGGATCCTTCGGCCAACGCCGGACGCCGCGGCCCCGGGTACCCCCGAAATCCGCCACCGGCACCTCGCGCCCCCGGCGCGCCTGGCGAGGTCGGGGGCAAGCGAGAGCGTCACCTCGCCGTTCCTGGCGTGGTGCTGGGTGACGGCGACCCCGGCCAGCCGGTTGCCGCTCCATCCCTCGAGCCGGATGTCGCGCCAGATCCCCGCGGTCACATACCTCGGCCCCCAGTCCCAGCCGAACTGGCACTGCTCCTTGCGGATCACCGTGCAGCGTCCGACGGGATCATTGATGTCGCGCGGCGTATGCTCCCTGCGGTGGGTCCGGATGTAGCGGGTGGCGCTCGCAAAACGGATGCTGAGCGTGTTGCGGCCCCGCCTGAGGAGGCGCCCCACGTCCCAGCGGTGGCCGATGAACATGTTCTCACTCCGGGCGACCACGGCGCCGTTCAGGCGCACGGTGGCAATCGTGTCGAGGCCGGCGGCCACGAGATCCACGACCTCCTCGCCCAGGAGCCCGGCGCCGACCGTGAACTCAGCCGAGTATTCCCAGTCGCGCTCGTCGATCCACTGCAGCCCCGCCTCGTTCATGCCGCGGAAGGGGTCCGGGATCGCGCGGGCCCTCCGCAGGTCCGTGTGCACGCATCCCGGGACCGTGGCCGCCCGCCACGCGGAGCCGGAACAGTCCCGGAACTTCCAAGGCGACGAGGCGAGCGGGAGGACTCTCATCCAGCGTTGCCTACTTGATCCCCAGGAAATTCGTGATCCAGCCGGCGATCGCGTCGTACTGCTCGGGCGTGTAGCTGTGGCCGAGCTCCAGTGTCAACCCGAGCGTCTTGGGCGCGGTGATCGCATTGTAGGCGGCGTAGGCCGCGGTCGGCGGGCACGTCTCGTCGTTGTAGCCCCAGTTGTAGTAGCCCGGCACCCGCACCCTGCGAGCGAAGTTGACGGTGTCATAGTAGGTCGCCGTCGCGATCTTCGCCGGTGTCGCCTGCGCGGAAGGGGACCCGTCGGGCTCCGCCTTGAAAGGGTGGGGCCAGCCGCCCGCCCGCCCATTGAGCTCGGCGGACACGTCGCAGAATGCGGGATGGGTGGCGGAGAGGCCTGTCACCCGGGAATCGAGAGCCGCCGTCACGATCGTCAGCTGACCTCCCTGGCTTGCGCCCATGACGACGAGATTCTTTGCATCCCATTTCGTCCGCGAAGTCAGGAAATCGTTCGCGCGGATGCAGCCCAGGTAGATCCTGCGGTAGTAGTAGTGCTCCTTGTCGTCGAAATTGAAGAGCCAGTACCCGTTGAGCGCCCCCATCTGCAGCTCGTCGTAGACCTCCTTGGCCATGTTGACCGGTATCCCGTGCACGCCGATCTCGAGGACGATGGCCCCCTTNNCGGGGTCGCCAAAATACGGGCGCACGCCGGCGCCCGGGACCTTGAGGATCGCGGGATACTGGCCGGGGGCCCTGGGTTCGCAGTAGATGCCGTAGATGCGCGCGCCGATGGGCCCCTTGGGGCCGGCGGTGCGGAAGCTCACGTGGTAGACGTCGACCGTGGACGTGCACGCCTCGGGCATGAGCGTCATCCGGGCGTCCATTGGCACCTGGGCGAGCTCGGCCTTACCCTTGTTCCAGAATGCGTCGAAATCAGGCGGCTCGACCTGCGTGTACTTGATGTCTCCCGGCGCGAAGGCGGCGGTCGCCAGGCCCCGGTAGGTGTGCCCTGCCACGTCGCACGTCACGATGCAGCGCAGGAACCCGGGCACCGCCATCGAGCCCGCATCGATGACGATCCCTGATGGCGGGAGCGCCAGCGTCTTTTTCTCGCCGGGATACATGTCGGGCCCGACCGTGTAGGTCACGCTCATGTTGTCGATGGGCTCGTTGTCCGCCGTCACCGAGACGGCGAACCGGACGGGCTCGCCGAGCCTGTAGGTCCAGTCGCGGTGGTCCGGGGCAACGATGACCCTGACCGTCGCGGCCCGGAGGGCGGCGCCCGGAGGGACCGGGGAGATCGGGAGGCCGGGGCCAACCGGGGTGTCGGCAAGGGCGAGGCTTCCGGTCGCCAATATGGCAATGCACGCTGCGGACAGGAGGCGGGTGATCTTCATTGGATTCGGTTTTTGGGGAGCCGGGGCCGGCGTTTTCCCGCAAGGGGCTGCCTCAACCTGTCGCGAAGGGGGGAAAATCGGCGTTATCGAGATTTTCCATCTACGGATTTATTAGCAAGAATTACCCGAGCCGAATTGACCCCCGGAAACACCTCCTGAATATCGATTTCGTGAAGATTGAACCTGGAAGCCGCCTGCTGTTCATCGGTGACTCCGTGACGGACTGCGACCGGGCACGGCCGGTGGGCGCGGGCTCCCATGCCGCCCTCGGGCATGGCTACGTCGCCGTGGTGGACTCCGCGCTCGCAGCTGGCGACGTATCGCCTGCAATCCGGATTTCCAACATGGGGATCAGTGGGAACACGATCCGGGATCTCTCCTCGCGGTGGGACACGGATGTCCTCGCCCTCCGGCCCGACTGGCTCTCTGTAATGATAGGGATTAACGACGTCTGGCGGCAGTTCGACGGCGTGGATGCCTCGGCGGCCGTCATGCCGGACGAGTTTGAGCGGGTCTACGACCGGTTGATCAGCCGCACGCTCCCACGGCTGAAGGGGCTCGTCATCCTATCGCCGTACTACGTGCAGGCGGCGCGGACCGATCCCCTGCGAAGCCGCATGGACGAGTACGGAGCGATCGCGAAACGCATCGCCGGCAGGCACGGGGCCATCTTTGTCGACGTCCAGGCTGCCTTGGACAAGGCCCTTGCCTCAACCGACTATGCGGCCATCGCCGGCGACCGCGTGCACCCGACGCCGCTGGGGCACAGATTGCTCGCGGGCGCGCTCCTGGGCGCGATCGGCTTTATCGTCCGGTGGCGCAAAAACCCGGCCGTTTAAGGCCGGGATGAAGTGTTGCGGGACCTGGACCGGGCCTTCGTCAACTTTTTCGAGGGTCGCGCGAGCTACCCTTCGCACAAGAGGCGCTCGGGCCCTTCCCCCGGAATCCGCTGGCCCCAGGGTGTCGAGGTCAACGGACGCTGCGTCTGGCTGCCAAAGCTCGGATGGGTCAAGGCTCGGCTTTCCCGAAAGGTTGAAGGGGTGATCAAGAATACCACCGTTAGGTTCGATGGCCTCCAGTGGCATGTGGCCATTCAGGTCGAGCAGGAAGCGATCGCTCCGGCGAAGAAAAAGGCTCCCTCAATCGGGATAGATGGCGGTGTCGCCGTATCTATTGCAACCTCCGACGGGCAACTCATCCACCTGCCTGTCGCAACTGAGTTCGAGGAGCGGCGCCTCGGCATGTTGGCGCGCCGGCTCTCCCGGACGGAAGGCGGATCGCGCCGCAATGCCCGCGCTAGGTGCAGGCTTTTGGTTTTAAGGAGGCGGATATCCGATAGGGTGAATGACTTCCGGCACAAGCTGACGACACGAATGGCCAAAAACCACGGTCTTGTTGTCGTCGAGGACCTGGCCCTGCGTTCCCTCAGCCGCTCAGGCCGGGGTTCCGACGAATCGCCGGGCAGAAACGTAGCGGCAAAGGCCAGACTCAATCGCTCCCTGCTGGAACAGGGCCACGCGGAAACCGTCCGTCAATTGGGCTACAAGCTCAGTTGGCTGGGCGCAGAATTGGTCAAGGTGCCCGCGGCCTTCACATCCCAAACATGCCCCCAATGCGGGCATGTTTGCACCGCTAACCGGGCCGCCCGCGACCGCTTCCAGTGCGTCGCTTGCGGTTACCTCGGCCATGCGGACATCGTAGCAGCCAAGAATATCCTGGCGGCCGGACTGGCCGTGTCTGCGCGCCGAGGCTCACGGGAACCGTTGAAACGCGAACCCGCTCGCCTTCGCCGTCTCTCACGGCGTCAGGCGGGAATCCCGGCCCTTTAAGGCCGGGAGGACGTCAAGCCGCGCTCTCACCCGTAACCACCGTCCCGCCGGTCACGGTCACCTTTTCCAGGATGGCCTTCGTGATCTTCTCGGCCAACTCCGGCCTTTCCCGGAGCGTCTGCTTAGCGGCGTCCCGGCCCTGGCCCACGAGTTCCCCGAGGTAGGTGATCCAGGCGCCCTTCTTTTCCAGGATATGGTGCTCGAGCCCGAGGTCGAGAAGTGAGCCGGACGCGGAGATCCCCTCGTTGTACATGATGTCGAACTCCACTTCGGTGAAGGGCGGCGCGACCTTGTTCTTCACTACTTTGATCTTGGTGCGGTTGCCGATGACTTTTCCGTCCGGCGTCTTGATCTGGTCCTTGCGGCGGATGTCGATGCGGATCGACGAGAAAAACTTCAGTGCGCGGCCACCCGACGTCGTTTCTGGATTTCCAAACATAACGCCTATCTTTTCCCGTATTTGGTTTGTGAATATGCAGACGCACTTCGTTTTGCTAACAACGGACGTGAGCCGTCGCATGGCCTGGGACATGAGCCTCGCCTGACTACCCATCGTCATATCTCCCATCTGTCCGTCGAGTTCGGCTTTCGTTATCAGCGCAGCCACGGAGTCTAGCACGATAACATCGATGCTGTTGGAGCGGATCAATGTCTCCATAATGTTAAGGGCGTCCTCGCCGCTGTCGGGCTGAGATACAAGAAGATCGTCGAGTTTGACGCCAACGATTCGGGCATATTTCGGATCAAGCGCGTGCTCTACATCGATAAACGCCGCCAAGCCACCCCTTCGCTGGCACTCGGCAATTACGCTCAAGCAAAAGGTCGTCTTACCCGACGATTCTGGACCATATACCTCGGCAATTCTTCCGAGAGGCAGCCCTCCGACGCCAAGCGCAAGGTCTATCGCCAAGGACCCGGTCGACAAGGTTTCGACCTTCATCTTGGCATTGCTGCCGAGACGCATGATAGAGCCCTCGCCGAATTCCTTCGCGATCGACGAGAGTGCGAGCTCGATGTTCTTCTCTCGGACGTGAGCGGTCGGGGAGGCGGCGGTTTTTGTCTCGGAGGCTTTGGCGGGGGCGGATTTTGACATGGCTTTAAGGGGGGCCCTTGTTGACGCATTCATTTTGAAGCGGCGCGATTCAAAAATTGGGAATTGTCCCAGTTTTTTTCGCGTGGCGGGAGGGGCGCGATCAGCCGCACCGCGAAGCAGGCATTTCGGGTCACCTCGCCGAGCACGCGCACGGTGACCGCCGCCTCGTCCGGCCCTCCCGGAAAGCTCTTTTCGAACCTCATGACCCTTCCTCCCCGGGCTCCGCGCGGCCTGACCGGGTGCCGGCTTCCATTGGCGATCGCGTCGCAGACGACCCAGTCGGGCATGGGGCCCCCAGCTTGCCGGCACTGCGCGGCGATCCGCCTCGTGAAGCGGATCACGCTGAACTGCGGTTTGACGGATGGGGAGGCGCTCACGCGATCCGGGGGCGGGGGCGCGAAGCCAGGCGCTGGAGCAATGCGGAGTCAACACAGTAATTAGACAAGTCCAATATAGTCGGCACCTGCTGAAGTTGACCGCCTTGGCTGCACGCGGGTAATGCACGCACTGGTTGCGATTTGCGACAAAATGACCAACGATTCCGGCCGTGACCTTTGGCGACTGGCAGCACATGACGCCCGAAGCCGCCGCGCGCGAGGTCCGGCGGCGGGTGGAGGCGTATCTGCCTGCCGCCCAACGCAGCGCGGCAATCGCCGCGCTGCTCGACGAGTCGGCGCTCGCGGCGGGTTTTGCCGCCGCTCCCCGCGGGGGAGCCCTTCGCGGCATTCCCTACCTCCTCAAGGACCTCTTCGACGTGAAGGGAATGCCCACCTTCGCGGGCTCCTCGTTCCTGCCGGAGGTGAGGCCGGCCCCGGGGGGCGATTCGACCCTCGTGCGCGACCTGCGGGGAGCCGGGGCGGTATTGTCCGGAAAGACGCAGCTCTTTGAGTTCGCATGGGGGCTGACCGGCGAGAACGCCCATTACGGCGACTGCGAGCATCCCCGCTTCCCGGGACGAACCTCGGGCGGATCGAGCAGCGGCTCCGCTGCCGCCGTGGCCGCGGGCATCGTCCCCCTCGCGGTCGGAACGGACACGGGAGGCTCCATCCGGGTCCCGGCTGCGTTCTGCGGGGTCTTCGGCTACCGGGGCGTCCCGGGCGAGGCATGGATCGCCGACGCCGTCCCTCTTGCGCCAAGCTTCGACACGGCGGGCTGGTTCACGCGGACGGCCTCGGACATGCGCTCCGCCATCGGGGCGCTCGTCGGCCTGAGGACGAGCGACCGGACCCCGAGCGGCTGCTATCTGGAGATGCCCGGCCTCGAGCCCGAAGTTGCCGCCGCCTGCCGCGAGGCGGCCGGGGAGCTGACCCGGCCGGCGGACGCCACCACGAGGGCCGAGCTCCTGGACAAGTTTGCGCCCGCAGCCGAGATCTACGGGGTCCTCGCGGGGCTCGAGACCTGGAAAATCCACAGGAAGTGGGCCGAGAAGCACCGCGGGCGCTACGGACCCCTCCTGCAGGAGCGCCTCGACCGCGCCCGCGGGATCTCGCAGGCCCAGGTCGCCGCCGTCGAGCCCAGCTACGAGGCGATCAAGCTCGCCTGGACCAAGTTCTTCCTGACCTACGACTACCTGATCGTGCCGGCGTCGCCCTTTCCGGCGCTAGCCAAGGCGGACTGCACCCAGGCGAACCGCCTGCGCATGATGGGGCTGACGACTCCCGCGAGCCTGGGCGCGCTTCCTGTCCTCACGATCCCGGTGCCCCTCCCGTCAGGGATGACGACCGGCCTGCAGGTCGTCATCAACCGCCCGCAGAGCCCGGTGGTGTCGTGGGTGCTGGACGTCTGCCGTCAGTCGTCGGACTGATTGAGGAAAAGCAGCGTCAGGCCCATGAACGTGAAGAGCCGGAAGGCGGCGTCCTGGCCGTTCCATATCTTAGACTGCCACATGAGGAACCATTCGCCGCCGACCGTCATGAAGGCGAAATACCACTGGACGAGGCCCAGGGTGAGCCCGACGGACGCGAGGCCCTTCGCCTTCTTCCATTCGACCGCCCGCGAATGGCGCGCCTTCCAGAGCCTGAGCGACCCGGCGCCGATCAGGCCGCAGCAGAGCGCCTCCCAGCCGATGACCGAGGCGTAGAACGCCTTGTGGAGCAACGGCGTGCGGATTGCCCGGTACATGCCCGCGTTTCCCGGGAATGTCGTGTCCATGCTGAGCACATGCCGGACAAACTGGTAGTTGGAGTTGGGGTCCGTCAGGTTGTTGAACACGACGAGGAGGAGGAACACGGCCGGGAGCGACGTGACGGCGATCTTGCAGAGTCTGAGTTGCATGGGATGGGGGGGACTGGCTGGAAGTGCGGAGGAGGGGCCGGTCAGCGGAGCTCGTCGAAGCCCGGCGGCCTCGCCTCGCGGATGTTCTCGCCGTCGACGAGGCGGCGCCCCGATCCCTGGCGGCTCAGGAATTCGCTGAAGGATCGCGCCGGGAAGACGACGAGGTGCGCCGGCGCCCCGGGGACGATGCGGGACGCCCCCGGCAGCCCGACGATCTCGGCCGCCGTCGAGGTGACGACCTTCACGGACTCGCCGAGCCGGGAGTCCAGGTGCGCGAGCTTCACCGCCTGTATATAGACCTCCGACGCGTCGAGGTCCCCGAACGCATGGAACGCGTCGCGGACGTTGTCGCTTGCACAGGCGACGGGAATTCCGGCGTCCATGAGGTCGTGCACGAGGGTGAGCCCCCTCCACTGGGGCGTCCGCGGGAATGCGGCCCCGCGCCGGTCCTGGAGGTAGAGGTTGCAGAGGGGAAGCGAGACGACGCGGATCCCCGCCTCCCGTGCGAGCGCGATCGTCGACCTCTGCCGCTCCGGCGCCTGGACGGACAGGCTGCAGCAATGCCCGCAGACGACGGGATTCGCGAAACGGTTGCGCAGGACCGCCTCGGCCAGAGTGCGAAGCACCTCCTCGGCCGGGTTGCCGTTCTCGTCGACGTGGAGGTCGAGCCCGACGCCGCGGTCGGCGGCTATCGCCAGGAGGCGATCCAGCTGGCGCGGCAGCTCCGGCGACATCGGGGACCAGCCGCCGAGGGCGCACGCGCCGTACTTGAGGGCCAGGTCGGCGACCTTGTCGCCGTCGCCCCCGGAATAGTTGGCTATTCCCGTGAGGGGGACGGTCTGGAGCGTTATCCTCCCGTCCCACGCCTCCCGGAGCTCCTGCATGGCCGCGTGGTTCTCCTCGCCCCAGGGAAGCCACGTATCGACATGCGTCCGGACGACCCGGGTGCCGTGCTCCCAGGCGCAGCGCAGGGCGAAGCCCGCCCTCCGCAGGAGGTCGTCCCGCGTCCAGTTCGCCTTGTCCCTGCCAAGCGTGTCCAGCGCCTCCTGGAATGTGCCGCTCCGGTTCGGGGCGCGGTCCCACGTGTGGGCCTTGTCGAGGTGGACGTGGGCGTCGACGAATCCCGGGAAGACAAGCGCGCCGTCCAGGTCCACCCCGTTCGCCTCGCGCGGCGCGCCCGCCGAGCGGGTGACCGAGGCGATCTTCGCCCCCTCGATCCCGACGTCGCAGTCGACCGACGGCTCCAGTGGGTCCGCCGCCGGGCTGGCAAGGGCGGGGGGAAGGACGGCGGCGGGCACGCGGGCCCTCTTGAGAAGAAGCATGCCGATGTTTTGAGGACTGCGGGAGCACGCTATGGGCCGCCTGGCGGTGCCGCAAGACTCCATCAGGGCTTGCGACGCCTGTCGCGATGGCAGCATTCTTGCTGCCTGCCCAAGATGCCTGCCCGCATGGACGAACTTAAGTCGGAGCTGCGCGCCCTGGTCGGGGCGGCGAACCTGGTTGAGTCCGGCGACATGCTCGAGACCCTCTCGAAGGACTTCTACTGGTACTCGCCGGTGCTCAGGCGCCTGCTGGACGACAAGCGCGCGGACATGGCGGTGCGCCCCGCCGGCGTTGACGAGCTCCGCTCGGTCGTGGCCGCCTGCTGCCGCGCGCGGGTGCCGGTTGTCGCGCGGGGCGCCGGCACCGGAAACTACGGCCAGTGCGTGCCGCTCTACGGGGGGGTCGTGATCGACCTCTCCCGGCTCGACCGCATCCTCTCGGTCGAGGGCGGCGTCGCCCGCGTCGAGGCCGGGGCGCGGCTGGGGTCGGTCGAGGCCGAGGCCAGGAGATCCGGCTGGGAGCTCCGCTGCATGCCGTCCACCTGGGTCAAGTGCACGATGGGGGGCTTCCTCTGCGGCGGCTCGGGCGGCATCGGCTCGATCACCTGGGGCGGCATCAACGCCCCGGGCAACGTCAAGTCGGTCACGATGATGACGTGCGAGGAGGAGCCCCGGCTCGTCCGCCTCGAGGAGGCGGAAAGCCTGAAGGCGCTCCACACCTACGGGACGACCGGGCTCATGGTCGAGGTCGAGATGCGGCTGGCTCCCAAGGTCGACTATGACCAGCTGATCTTCAGCGCGCCCGACTGGGACCGCCTTCTCGACTGGACGGACGCCGCCGCGCGCCGCCTCGACTGGCGCAAGCGTCTGGTCACCCAGTTCGAGTGGCCGATGCCGTCCTACTTCAAGCCCCTGGCGAAGCACCTGAGGACCGGGGACTCGATCAGCTTCCTCCTGATAGACCGAGCCCAGGCCGACGAGGCCGTCGCGAGCGCCTCAGGGGCGGGCATCGACTGCATCTACCGCAGGCCGCTCAGCGACCCCCCGAAGCCGCCGTTCCTCACGGACTACACCTGGAACCACAC
>PMSP01000003.1 GCA_003168315.1 Opitutaceae bacterium | reverse complement strand
TGCCGGGATTTGAACCCGGGTGCCCCAGGCCTTTGCGCGCCGCGTCTACCTGTGTAGCGTCACATTAGTCTCGCCGGGGTTATGCGTAAACGCGCGCTTAAGCCCAAGCCAACCCCCGGATGAAGATACGGCGCGCAGACCGCGGGTCGCTCCGCGCGCTATTCCTGCTGTCGTCGTAGCGCTCGGCTAGCAGGTGTCGCCGGAACTACGTGGCTGCCTTATTTAGGCTGCCAGGGGCATTTCTTCGTGTGTGCCGCTTGTTTTTTCGAAGGGGGATTAGCGAGAGGCCTTCGGCTCTCGACAGGCAGCGACGCACGCCAACCAAGGGTAGAATCCAGAACACCCCCGAAAAGTAAAATCGTGCGCAATCAATGAACCGAACGGAAACGGTACGGAACATGCATAGACCATGCAAGTTCACATCCGGACCTGCCTGCGTCCTTTGACAATGCTTCCGAACAAGGAGTGAGGGTTTCTGAGAGCGATTACCGACCCTGATTTGCATTACGGTCGGGTTAAAATGGGGTTGCAATTCGGTGAAACCGTCACTTCCTGTGGCCAAGCACAATGCGGCGCGGGCCGCGTAGGCTTAACACAACAACACAAACTACAACGAGCTATGAAAGACCTCCGTTTACGGAAGTTTTCGGCCGTGCTGTCGCTTTTTGCGGCGTACGGACTGATGACGACCACGGGTAAAGCCCAGGCTACTACAACCACCACGTCGACGACGACGACGACGACCCCGGCACCGGCCGCCACGACTACCTCAGATCAGGAGCCGCAAGTCCTCGAGAAATTCGTGGTCACCGGTTCCAACATCCCGATGGCCGCCGACGCACTGGCCGTGCCGGTGACCGTCATCGGCCAGCAGCAGATCGAGGAGAGCGGTGTCTCGTCATCCATCCTGGAAATCCTGCGCAAGGGTTCCCCGCAGTTCTCGGGCAACGGGAACATCGGAAATGAGAACGCGCAGGTCCAGACAAACACCTATGGCGGTGCGAGCGTGGCCATTCACAACCTGCCGACGCTCGTCCTGATCGACGGGCAGCGCGTGGCGGTCGACCCGATCACCGCGCAGGGCGGCGGTGAATTCGTCGACGTGAACATGATCCCGGTCGCCGCAGTCGACAGGATCGAGGTTCTATCCGACGGTGCATCGGCCATTTACGGCTCCGATGCCATCGGCGGTGTCGTGAACATCATCCTCAAGAAGGATTTCAACGGATTCGACATCGGGGCACGCTATGCCTTCACCACCAACGCGGGCCACTATGCCGAGCGTCAGGGCTGGATCGTGGGCGGCGCGGCCAACGACTCGACATCGATCCTCACGTCGGTCGAATTCACGGAGCAGGACCCCATATTCGAGAAGGATCGCAGCTATTCGAACCCCTACTACGGAACCAACACCTACCCGGGACACCTTGACGTCTTCCTGGGATCGGGCGGCTTCGCCGACCAGTTCTACCAGCTGGCCCCCGGAGTGAACGCGCCTCCCGGCGGCGGCCTCTACACGATCGACCAGCTCGTCTCGATGGGCGTTTACGTTCCGATCACCCCGACCCAGTCGCTCGATGCCCTGAATCTAGCGAATGCCGAGACCCTTTCGCAGAGCCTCAAGCGCGCCTCGGCCCTCACGAACATCACCCACAAGATCTTCGGCGAGAAGTTGGAGGGCTATGCGAGCATCCTCTTCTCCAACGTGAAGACCATATCGCAGCTGAACGGCCAGCCGATCGTTCCGTACCTCTCGACGCCGTACACCGACTTGATCGACGAGGGGACCACACCCCCGCCGACCGGTGCGACCTACATCCCGCTCAGCGCGCCGACCAATCCGTTCAGCGCCGCATTCATCAACGGGAACCAGGACTTCGCCTCGGGCGCCCTCGTCCTCCCGCGCATGCGCCTGCTCAACTTCCCCCGCACCGAGAACAATGACGACACGCTCATCCGCATCGTCGGCGGCCTCAAGGGCAAGGTCAGCGACGCCCTGCAGTGGGACGTCTCCGCGAATCTCAACCGATATGAGCTCAACTACACCAACGGGGGCCTGATCAACACGGCCAACCTGAATGCGGCGTTCGCCGACGGCACCCTCAATCCGTTCGCCATCAACCAGGCGCCCGGCGTGCTTCCGGGCGACATAGTCGGCTCCGCGTTCTTCAACGGCGTCAGCACGCTCAACGACTTCAACGCGAAGATATTCGGCAACGTGTTTGACGTCCCGGGCGGCCAGATCGGCTACTCGCTCGGCGTGGAATACCAGGTCGCGCAGCTCTCGGCCCAGGTCGACGCGAACAGCCTTCCCGACCCCGATACCGGCACCACGGTTGGCTGGTCGAACAGCGTCTCGCTGCAGCCGTTCCAGGCGCAGCGCGACATCCTGTCGGTCTACGCCGAGGTGTCCGCGCCCCTGATCGGCGCGAGCGAGAACATCCCGTTTGTCCACTCGCTCAACCTCGACATCGCGGGACGCTACGATGACTACTCGGCCATCGGAGGCTCCAAGGTTCCAAAGGCGAGCCTGAGCTACGAGCCGATCGACGACACGCTCAAGATCCGGTTCTCGGCGAGCAAGTCGTTCATAGCCCCGACGCTCTACGACCTCTATGGACCGAGCTCAACCGGCTCGACGGACTTGCTGACGTACAACAACTTCGGCGGCGGCCAGACCGTCCAGGCCCAGTACAACTCCGTCTCCCAGACCAATCCGGAACTCAAGCCCTCCACGGCCACGGCGTGGACGACGGGATTTGTCTGGACGCCCAAGCAGGTGAAGGGCCTGGAAGTCTCGGTCGACTACTACCAGATCGTGCAGAAGCAGATCGTCGGCAGCTACTCCCAGCAGGCCATCGTCCAGAGCGTCGAGTTGCTGGGCGCGGCATCGCCCTTCGACCAATACGTGCACCTCTTCAACCCGAAGGGCGCGCTTCTGTCGATGCCCGGCCAGCTGAGCGCCGCAGGCAGCGGCGGCGCCGGACTCTACATCGACACGCCGCTCATCAACCAGGCGGCGCAGGCGGTGAAGGGAATCGACGTCTCGGTCGAGTACAAGTGGGGCACGACGGCGTTCGGCAAGTTCGACTTCGCCACCACGGCGTCGATCTACAACAGCTACCTGCTGCAGCAGCTCCCGACGGAGGACTACTTCCAGTATGCTGGCCACGCGACCCAGAACAACGGCACGCTGCCGAGGTACCGCACGTACACCACGCTCACGTGGTCGTACTACGGCGCCGACGCGACGGTCGCCAACACGTTCATCCCCACGGTCACGGATATCGGCGCCGGCGGCGACGCCGAGATTCCCCCGACCAATGTCTCCAGCTTCATCCAGTGGGACTTCAATGTGGCCTACAAGCTGAGCGAACTCCACCTGGGTCACTGGTTTGACGGCTTCATTGCCAGGGTCGGCGTGAACAACGTCTTCAACGCCCAGCCGCCCCTCGCGGTCAACGCGTTCCCCGACAGCTACGTCGATCTCAGCACCTACACCGGCCCGATCG
>PMSP01000132.1 GCA_003168315.1 Opitutaceae bacterium | reverse complement strand
GGAGCGCGTCCATCGCCATCTCCACCTGGGGGCTCACGTCCCAGGCTCCAAGCGCGTCTATCCTTTCCTGGAGATCACCCTGCTTGCTCATGATGGCCTCCTTCGCCGCGTCGTCCGCCGCACCGTTCAACTCATCCCAGGTCGCGTCGTAGGCCGCGACAAGGTCGGTCAGGGGCTTCACCCCCTCCTCCACGCATTCGCGCACGGTGCGGCCCCTCTCGAGCTGCGGCTCCTGCTCCAGGAGGCCGACCTCATACCCCGGCTCGATGTGGACGCGCCCGTCAATGTCGGTGTCCCTCAGGGCGAGTATGCGCATCAGGGACGACTTGCCGGACCCGNNATGATCTTGGGTTCTTCCGGCTTTGCCATGGCTCAGACCACGAAAGCGCCGCCCCCGATCATTCGCAAGCCGCCTGCGTCGCTGATTAATATGTTGATATTCATTTGCACTAGAGGCGTTTAAAATGGGCCGGCCAATCGGGGTCAGGCGCCTTTTGACGCCGGAGAGGTTTCCCGCCTACTCTGGCCGCGGATGAGATCCGTCAAAGTACCAGCGCTTGAACTCTTCCTCCATGAGATGATTCCCCTCGCCAAGGCGATGGGCGTCGGCGTCGAGGTGAGTGATGACCGCGCGCTCGTCCTGACCGCCCCGAAGGAGCAGAACAGGAATTCCCTCAACACCGCATTTGGCGGGAGCCTGGTGTCCCTGGCGACCCTCGCCGGCTACGGCGTCGTCTGGGAGNNGAGCGACCCGCCCAGGCGGCCATCGCGGAGTTCAAGGAGGCGCTCGCCCGCTACGGCAAGGCGAAGCTCAAGCTCCGCGCGTCGATCATCGAGAACGGCAGCGTGGCCGTCGACGTGCAGGCCGCCTTCGTCGTCTCGCGCTGACGTCCCCTTACCGGGGGCTTTCCTCGGCGCGCTTCTTGAGCGCCTCGTTCATCGCGACGAAGCCCGCCTCGGTCGGCTTGAAGTCAAAGAAGGGAATGATGACCCCTGACATCCTCTCGTTGTTGTAGAAGACCGTCTTGTTGGGCCCGACCTCCTCGATGATGAAGTCGTGCTTGCCGCTGAAGACCCCCGGGATGGCAAGGCTGCCCGTCCAGGCGAGGTGATCTTCGGTCATCGCCGTCACGGTCGTTGCGCCCGTTATCTCGGACTTTCCGACCGGCCTGACCGTGACGGTCACCTTGCTTCCGTCGGCGACCGCGCCATCGACCTTGATGATGAAGGGATTCCATTTCGGATAATCGTCGAAGTTGAAGAAGACCGCGCGGACCGCCTTGGCCGGGGCGTTGATCTCTATCTTCGACTGGACGGACGTGCAGCCCGCCAGGAGCACAAGGAGAACGAGGGGGTAAGGCTTCACAAGGAAATCTACGGGTGGCCGGGCGCCTCAGATGTGCCTGGAGTCGGATTCGTCCTTCTTCGCGTACCCGGAGTCCTGGCGCTGGAGGTTGACCTGGTTCTTCTTCACGTAGGCCTGGAATACGTCCTCGGCGCTCATCCCGAGCGTCTGCGCCAGCGAGATCAGGAAATGGAAGAGGTCGACGACCTCAACCCGCGCGTTCTGCTCGTCGAATTTCTGGTACTTCGCCCACCACTTCCATGGCACGGAATCAACGAGTTCCGCCATTTCCTGCTGCATGGCCCGGGTGTAGTTGAGTATCCATTTGGCCTTCTCCTCCTCGCTCGGGGGGGGCAGCTCGACGCCGATCCTGCGGTTGAGCGCATCCTGCATCCTGAAGATCTCCTCGAACTTGTCCATGGGACCACAAAGCTGCGGCCGCCCGGGGCGGGCGCAAGATGCAATTGGGGTCCCGGGGCCCGCTTCACTTTGGGGTTGCCGTGGGAGGGAAAATGGGCGACTGTGAACAGCTTCGGCATTTGCGTTTGAGCGCGTACCCATGCGCTCCGCGGTGTCGGACAACCTCGGCCGCTCCCGGATTCTCGGTGAGCGCCATTACACAAAACAAAAACACAATGACAGATACAAACCCGTCCGGCGCTTCTTTCGCCCCGGCCGCCGACTCTTCGGCGACCGCGGCCAGCGCCGAGACCCCTGCCGGTAACTTCGGCAGCACACGCGGATCAGGCCTAGCCCGCGGCAAGCGCCAGTCCGGCGCAGCAGCCCCCACAGCACAGCAGCCGGTGTCGAGCGACTACAAGCCCACCTCCCTCGAGGTGATAACACCCGCGAGCGAGTACAGGAACCCGTTCGCCGCCCAGGAACCCGCCAGCCCGCCGGCCGAGGAGCCGGCCAAAGTCGAAACGCCTGTGGCCCCCGTGGCCGTTCAGGCGGAACCCGAGCACCTGCCGGAGCCCTCGGTCCCGATGTTCGCATCGGAGCCGGAGGCCGCCAAGCCGGAGATCCGGATCCTTCCCCCCGACGAGTCGGTTCGCCCGGCGGTCAGCTGGGAGTCACCGTCGGCGACGGCGGCCCGCGAGAGCGACCGTCACGGGCACTCAAGCCCCGACGAGCGACCCACGTTCCGTCCGGACCG
>PMSP01000025.1 GCA_003168315.1 Opitutaceae bacterium | reverse complement strand
GAGCCCGGCGAAGAACGCGCCGGGATCGGTGCCCATGACGATCACCAACCGTTGATCCTTAGGAGCTTCGCGAAATCCCTCTGGACCAAACAGCATCATTCGCCGGCCGGTGGACAGATTAGCCAGCGTGTCGGGCGAGCCCTTTTTGAACCCGATGCCGCTGCTTGGATCGGCGCTGATTTCCGAACCAAGCGAGTCGATAAATGCTGCCGGCACCCAACCTGAGGCGAATTGTGTTCGGCTCAAAATGCTGGCTTGGCCGTGAACCGTCAATCTATACACTTGCGGGGGCAGTTGCTCATGTGGATCGAAAATGCCCAGGTAATAGATTTGCTCGATTTCAGTGGAAGGTGCTTGGCCTCCTACAGCTATGGCGCCCGCTGCGATGCCGGCTGTTCCCCAGCTTGAGTGGCATCCACTTATCGCGCAGATAAACGTTAATACCAAGGCTTGAGACAATAGAAGGGTTACTATTCTCATGCGGCACCTAAAATATGGTCCAATCGGACTAAGAGCTTCTAAAAATGGCCTGTTGAACTATGGAGCCGACGCCAGCACATCATCGGACAGCCAATCGTCATGAACGCCTCGTGGATATCGTCGCGTTTGTCGAATCGCGTCCGCAACCGGCGGAACTGATGGAACAAGGCCAAGGTCTGCTCCACGACGTAACGAAAGATGCCCAGGCCGCTGCCGTGCGGGGTTCGCCGTCGCGCGATGACGGTGCTGATATTCCGGCCCGACAACTGCATCCGGTGGGGATCGGAGTCGTAACCCCGGTCCGCCATCACTTCCTCCGGCTTGCGCAACGGCGCGCCAGGTCTGGCGGCGATCGGCCCAATCGCATCGACCAGGGGAATCAATTGCGTCACGTCATTGCGGTTGGCGCCGGTGAGGATGGTGGCCAGAGGTATACCGCCCGCATCAACAACGAGGTGGTGTTTCGACCCGTTTTTCCTGCGGTCCACGGGGCTTGGTCCCGTTTTTTTCCGCCGTGCACAGCACGGACGGATGATGAATCCACGATGACGCGAGAGAGGTCGATCCGCTCCTGGGCACGCAGTTGGTTCAACAACAAGCGGTGCAACTGGTTCCAGACGCCCGCTTGCCGCCATTCGTCCAGGCGGTTCCACAGGGTCATGCCGCAGCAGCCCATCTCGTGGGGGAAGTCTTCCCACGGAATGCCAGTCTTGAGCACAAAAATGATTCCCGTGAGGCAAACTCGATCCGGCACACGGGGTTTGCCGACGCCCGGGACATATGGATGCTGGGGCAAGATCGGCTCGACCAGATTCCACAGTTCGTCCGACACCAACAGCTTGCTCATCGTGTCCTCCTTGACAGCGATGCGTATTATGTTGACCAGATGTTTCAGGCTTGGCAATGGCCATTTTTAGAAGCTCTTACGGAAAATGCACTCGGCAGGACTCGAACCTGCAACCCTCGGTTCCGAAGACCGATGCTCTATCCAATTGAGCTACGAGTGCGGGAATGAAAGCAAGAAAGAGCAGCCTAGGGGCCATCAGTGCAAGCGAGAAGTACAAATCACAAGCTCGGACGCCAGTCGACGAGCTCAAGCTGCAGGAGCTTGCGGTCATTGAAGAAATTCCAGTTGAGCTCCACCGCCAGGTCGAGGGGGACACCGACAGGCGGCATCCGGTCGGCCATCTTCCAGGCAACGCCGTTAAGCGCGCGTCCGCGCGCGTCGTCGAGCCAGAACCGGAAGTGCCGCACCTTGAACA
This sequence comes from Opitutaceae bacterium, assembly GCA_003168315.1. Classification (GTDB taxonomy): domain Bacteria; phylum Verrucomicrobiota; class Verrucomicrobiia; order Opitutales; family Opitutaceae; genus Palsa-1447. The sequence goes on along the minus strand of PMSP01000025.1, from coordinate 1,612 downwards.
CCTCCGGCCGCCTCCGAAGCGACACGCCGCGGAGCCCGAACACGGGCTCGGGGTTGCCCTGCCCGTAGGGATGGAGGGCGTCCAGCTCGTCCATCAGGCCCTCGTGGACCTGGTCCGTGGTGAGCCACGCCGCGATGCCGAGCGTCGCCTCGGCGATCTCCGATCCCGAGTGGTCCCGAACCGCGCCGGCGAAGCGCGTCCTGAACCCCTCGAGCTCGATCTTCGGGAGGGAGACCCCGACCGCCATGGGATGGCCGCCCCAGCTCGAGAGATGCCGGCTGCAATCGGTGAGGATGTCCACCAGGTTGACCCCGTCGATGCTGCGCCCCGAGCCCTTGGCCATGTCGCCCTCGTTGCCGAGGACGATGCAGGGCCGGTTGTAGCGCCGGGTCACCCTCCCGGCAACGATCCCGACGACCCCCGGATGCCAGGCCTCGCTGAAGAGGACGATCCCGGCGTCGCCGATGTAGAGGTCCTCGATCATGCGCTCGGCGTCCTCGGTGATCTTGCGCTCGATGTCCTGGCGCTCCCGGTTGAAGACGTCCAGCTGCTGCGCGGTCTGCCGGGAAAAGACCGGGTCCTCGCTGAGGAGGAGCTCGACGGACAGCGCCGCGTCGGCCAGGCGGCCCGAGGCGTTGATCCGGGGCCCGAGCCGGAAGGAGATGTCGACCGGCTGTATCGCCTGGGTGCTGGAGATCCCGGAGACGTCCATCAGGGCGCGCAGCCCCGGCCGCGCCGTCTCCTGGAGGATCCTCAGGCCGTTCTTCGCCAGGATGCGGTTTTCCCCGAGGAGCGGCACCAGGTCGGCGATCGTCCCCATCGCCACGAGGTCCAGGTGGTCCCGCAGCTTGATGCGGGCCGCGACGGGGTGGTTCTCCGAGCGCAGCTGCTTCAGGAGGCCGTGGAGGAGCTTGAAGACGAGCCCGACCGTGCAGAGGTGCTGCCAGGCCGGCTGCGCCGCGTCGCCGCCGCTCCCCTGGATGTGGGGGTTGACGAGGAGTCCCCGCTGGAGCGCCGGGTCCTTGGAGCGGTGGTGATCCACCACGAGGACGTCGATTCCCAGGCCCATCAGGTAGGCCACCTCCTCGTGGGAGTTCGTGCCGCAGTCGAGGGCGATGAAGAGGCCCGGCTTGCCCGCCTCGAGGGCGCGGTCGATCGCGCTCCTCGACAGCCCATACCCGTCCTCGGAGCGGCGCGGGACGACGAAGCTCGGGTCGAGCCCGAAGCGCCTCAGGACAAGGACGAGGAGCGCCGTGCTGCTGACCCCGTCCACGTCGTAGTCGCCGAGGACGACCACCTTCTCCCGCGCCTCGATCGCGGCCTTCAGCCGCGCGACGGCCGGGACGATGTTGCCGACGAGGAAGGGGTCCTCGAGACGGGACAGGTCGGGCCGCAGGAATTCCGCCGCATCCGCCGGGTCCCTGTGCCCCGCGCGGACAAGCAGCTCGGCAAGCACCGGGCCCACGCCCGCGCGCTTGCTCAGTTCCTCGGCTTCACCAGCCGCGGCGGGCGTGTGGATCCAATGCATCTGTCCGCAGACACATCACCGCGACGCCTTGCTCGCACCCGTCCACTCGTACTTGGGCGCCACGTCCGAGTGCGCCTCGACGTG
>PMSP01000234.1 GCA_003168315.1 Opitutaceae bacterium | reverse complement strand
TTGCGGCCGAGAGGGCGTCCGAATCTTGAGATCCCCCGCGCCTGCGTGGCCACCAGGAGGCTCCGGCGCCGCCCGCTACCGGTTCTGCAGCGCCGGCGTCGCGATGTCCCAGCGCATCTCCTTGTGAAAGCGGGGCCGCATGTCTCCGATCCACGGATCCAGGAAGCGGTCCTCCAGGTTGATGGTGATCGTCTTGTTGACGCCTGACTCTTTGGTCGCAAAGAGCACCTCCCCGGTCGGGTCGATGATGGACGATTCGACGTCGTACCCGGACGAGACCACGTAGAGGTGGTTCTCCAGGGCGCGGGCCTTGAGGAGGGTGANNGCGGGATCGACGTATTCGGCGTCCCAGCAGATCATGAGTCCAACCTTGCCGAAATCGGTGCGGAAGACCGGGCAGGCCATGCCCGGGGTGAGGCCTCCCTCGACCTCCTCGCGCGGCAGGTAGACCTTGCGGTACTTGCCGGCGACGTTTCCCTGGCGGTCGATGAGGACGGCGGTGTTGTAGATGGCGCCCCTGTCCCGCTCGATCAGCCCGGCGACGATGTACATCCCGTGCCTGCGGGCTGCCTCGCCGATCCGCCGCGTGCTGGGGCCGGGAATGTCCTCCGCGGCGGCGAGGTAGGTCCTGGAGTTCCCCTCGTCCAGGATCTCCTCGCCGAGGCACACGATGTCCGGCTTGTCCCCGGCGATCCGGTCGACCTCATGCAGGAAGGCGCCCAGGTTGTCCGGGTCGTTTCGGGGATGGAGGGAGATGGTGGCGATCCGCACCGGCCTCGGGGCCGGCCTCGCCGTCTCCTCCAGCACGATGTCGTCCCACCAGACGGTCCCCCCAGGCGCCCAGCCGAGCGCGAACTCGAGCTTGACTGACGCGGCTTGTGCGGGCGCCGGCACCGTGAGGGTGACGATCCGCCAGGACCCGTCAGGCACCGTCTTGTATGCGTAGTCGGGCTGGCCGACCCGCAGGCCCGATGCGTCCAGCCAGTCGAGCCGGGCGACGACCTGGCGTTTTTCGTCGGGAACGGACTGCGTCGTGTAGTGGGCGGTCAGGCGGTAGTACCGGCCGGGCGTGATCCCCGCGACCGTGCGGGCCCAGCCGCCGTATTCCGAGGCGTTCCCGTTCCCCGAGATGGCGAGCGAGTCCGGCGCCGAGCGGAAACGGACCATGTCGACAAAGCACCTCGGCTGGATCTCGGGGCGCGGCGCCCAGGCGGTCCAGCCCGGGGCGGTGCCCCCCTCCTTCCCGAAGTCCCTGAATTCCACCCGGAGGGCCGTCGCCGGCTCGGCCGGGCACGCGACCGCGAGGAGCGCGAAGAGGCATCCGGCGACGGGGGTGGGCGTCCGCATCTAGGACCAATAGGGCAGGAGGGCGCCCCAAGGCGAGTGTCCGCTTCCGGGCAACGGCCAGGGGGCAAAAAAAATTCGCCGCCGGGCGTAAGCCGGGCGGCGAATGACCTCAATTCAGATAAGCCGGGCTTAGAACCTGTACTTGAAGGTAGCGAAGACCTCGGCGCCCGGGAGCGGGACGATGCCCTCGAGGGCATAGGTGGCGACCGAGGGTTCCCAGTTGTGCTGGTTCGTCACGTTGGTTCCCGAAAGTCGGACCTCACAGGTCTTCCACTTGTAGAACACCTCGGCATCCATCGAGTACTGCGTGGGGATGACGAGGTAGCCCTGGTAGTCGTTGTTCATCGGGCTCGTCACGAGGACGTTCGACTCGACACCGAACCCGCACGGGAACGTGTAGGAGGCGAGGGCGTTGAACGTGTCCAGGGGCTGGCCGGGGGCCCGAAGGCGGCCGCTCGACTGCAAGGTGGTCGTCGAGGCGTCGGGGCTCGGCGGTCCGCCCGGCAGCTGGGTGCCGTCGTAGCCCTGGAACGGGAANNGCGAAGAACTGCTTGTTCGGCTGGTAGTTGATCGAGAGCTCATACCCGTAGAACGTATACTGGATGACCGGGGAGCCCTGCGGCTTGTTCTGCCTCGTCTGCTCGAAGACGTCGTTGCTGATGAACAGCTTGTTGTCCAGGAGCTGGAACTTGGCGCCCAGCTCGAACAGCTGGCTCTGTTCCGAGAACAGGGACCGCGGGATCGTCGGATTGCCGCTGGGGTCCGCGAATATGGCAAAGCCGCCCCCGTCCGCCAGGTCGCCCGTGTAGTTCTGGCTGTAGTTGTAGGTCACGTAGGTGGACACCATCGGGTTCACCTTGTTGACGAGGCTGACGTTGATGTTCGGCTCCCCGACCTCGAGCGAGGCCGCCGCGCCGAAATTGAGCGGGTCCCTCGTCTGCACGTGCATGATGTCCAGGCGGGCGCCGGTGACCAGGTTCCAGTTGTCGGCTAGCTTCCAGGTCGCCTGGAAGTAGGGCGAGATGACCTCCTGGTCCGAGTCGTTTGCGTCGTTGCTCAGGTTGAAGTACATCCCGCCGCCATTGCCTGAGCCTGGCCCGAACGTGCCGAGCGCGGGGGTCGAGTAGCGGTCCTGGAAGCCCGGTGTCGGGACCCCCAGGAACCCGCCTGCCCCGCCGAGGGCGAGGTACGAGTTGATGTCGGAGCGGAGCGCCCGGTTCGAGAGATCCCAGACGTTCACGGGCTCGAAGAAGAAGTCGTCGTAGGCGCGCGTGCTCTGGTACTTCTCCTCCAGGCCGGTGTTCACCGTCACCCAGGGCTTCGTGAAGATGAACTCCGTGCGGTTGTCGATGAACCACGAGGGGTCGATGATCTCGCTGTAGCCGTCCGAGTTGAAGGTGTCGCGCTTGGTGTAGCTGTACATCGTGTTGTTGACGATCTTGGCATCGGTGGAGATCCCGAGCGTCTGGATGATCTGCGCGTTGTATTCCATGCCGTGGGCATGGCTGGCGGGGCCCTGCGCGGTCTCGTGGTAGTCGACCGGGACGGGCGTCCCGTAGTCTATCGTGTCGCTCCCGTTGACGTTGAGAGCGTTCTCCAGGTTGCCGGGCCCGGCCATCGTGCCGTTGTTCACGTTGGTCCCCGGGATGTAGAGGCCGTTCGAGATCAGCTGCTGGGTGGGCCGGTTGATGCCGAAGTTCTCCCGGTAGTCCGCCCAGAAGGCCTTGGACATGACGAAGACCTCGTAGTTCTTGGTCGGGCGCCAGGTGACGGCCCCGTAGACCGAGGTCGTCTCCTTGATCCAGTCGAGGTAGTACCCGTCGCTGTCCTCGCCCGAATAGTCGAAGCGGTAGGCGAGCGTCGGGTTGATCGGCCCGCCGATGTCCAGTGTCCAGCGGTTGGTGTCGTAGGAGCCGATCGTGTAGCTGATGGAGCCCTTGGTGGCGTCGAAGAAGGGCTGCAGGGAGATCATGTCGACGAAGCCGCCGACGTAGGCCGAGGCGCCCTGGACCGCGGTCGCCGGGCCCGGGACAATGTTGATCGACTCGACGATGTTGAAGTCGATCGGCATGCCGTCGCCGCTCTCGCCGATCCGCTGGCGCATCCCGTTCATGAAGACATCCGAGGACTGGCCGCGGATGCTGGGATTGGAGGGCGAGCCGAAGTTCGAGTCCGTGTAGGAGCTCGAGGTCAGCTTGCTGAACTGGGTCGTGTCCTGGATGTCGATGGCGTCCATCTGCGCCTTCGAGATGATCGTCACGTTCCTCGGGACATCCATGATATTGTCCTCGGTCCCGAAGACGGAGGTGAACGGGCGCGCGGTCGGCAGGATCTGCTGCTCGATCGGGACGTCCGTCACGTTGAATGCCCCCATCTGGACGGCGGCCTCGGTGCTGGCCGCCGGCGCACTTGTCGTGGTCGTGGTTGTCTGCGCTGTCGTTGGAGTGGCTGTCGTCGTCGTCGTGGTCGACGTGTCGGTGGGTGCAGTCTGCGCGAGGCTCAATGGCGCCAGGGCCGCCAGGGTCAATCCGGCGGCGAGCCCAATACGGGTGGTGTAATGCATAGGTGTACCGCTGCCCAAGCATTCAACGTGCCACGCTGGCGCGCGGGGCCCCGACCACGCGCTAAATTAATATTTCAGAGGGGACCCATCAGTGCGCCCCGGCGCTGTCCCGGGCCGGCGGCAGGATGATGTTGAGGAGGAGTGCCGTGATGCCCCCGGCCGACACGCTCGAGCCGAGGAAGGTCTGCACGAGCGGCTGGAGCGAGAGGACCCAGGCGTGCTGGGAGGCGGCGCCGAGGCCGATGCCGAGCGAGAGGGCGACAATCAGGCCGTCCCGGTGGCTCAGGCCCCGCAGGACGATCAGCCGGAGCCCGGAGACCGAGACGAGGCCGAAGAGGAGGATCGCCATCCCGCCGAGGACGGCGGGCGGCATGGCGGTCACCCAGCGGGCGACCGCCGGGAAGACCCCGAGCAGGACGAGGATCGCGGCCATCCACTTGCCGATGTGGCGGCTGGCGACCCCGGTGATCTGGATCACGCCGTTGTTCTGCGCGTAGGTCGTGCTGGGGAAGGACCCGATGATCCCGGAGACGACGCAGGTGATGCCGTCCGAGATGACGCCGCCCCGCAGCCGCGCGGAATACGCCGGCCCCTCGGTCTCCAGCCCGGAGAGCTGGCAGGTCGCCGTCATGTCGCCCAGGGCCTCGAGGAGCGACGCGACGTAGATGAACGCGAACGGGAGCACGAACCTCCACTGGAAGGCGAGGCCGTGGGGGAGGATGCGGGGCAGGGTGATCCACGAGCCGTCGACGGCCTCGGGCCGGCGGAGCCAGCCGAAGAGGGCGCAGGCGACGTAGCCGGCGATGACGCCCCAGAGGATGCTGGAGAGCCGGATCCTCGTCCCGCCTATCGACTGCGCGAGGAGGACGACCGCGATCACGACCAACGCGATCCCGGCGCCCGCCCAGACCGGGGCGTTCGCGCCGACCGGGGCGGCGATGCCCGGCATCGCCTCCGGGATGATCGAGAGGCCGATCAGGAGGACGACGATCCCGGAGACAAGCGGCGTGAAGACGCGCCGGAGCCTGGGCAGGAACGGGGCGAAGATGAGGAGCGTCGGGGCGCAGGCGAGCGACATCCCGAACATGAGCGGGAGCCCGCCGGCGCTGCCCGAGTCGATCAGGGGCTGCAGGAAGGCGAAGCTTGTCCCCGCGACGCTGAGGAGCCCGGAGCCGACGGGACCGAACCGCGACGTCTGCAGGAACGTCCCCAGGCCCGCGGCGATTAGGGCCATGCTGACCAGGTAGGCCGTGTCGGGGGCCGGGAAGTGGAGAGCCTGCGCGAGTATGAGCGCGGGCGTGATGACGCCGACCACCATCGCGGCCACCTGCTGCAGGCTGACGAGGAGCGCGGTCCCCAGCGGGAGGCGGTCCTCGGGCCCGTAGATCAGCCTGCCCGGGGGGCCGGACGGGGAAGGGGTGTCCTCCATGAAGTCTCGAGTCAGCAGGGCTCGGACCAACTGTCCATCCCTCGTTTGAATGGACCGGGGGATCAGGGCGCGGCCCTGGCCACGGGCGCGGGCAAGGTCGAGCGAAGGCGCACGAAATACGCCCGGTTGTGCTCGTCGGTCGCGAACAGGAGGCCCCGCTCGATGAGCGCGGCGCCGTCCGCCGTGTCGCCCGCGCGGATGCAGGCCTTGGCGGAGCGGTAGGTGAGGAGGATGTCCCTCGGGAAGAGGGCCGCCTGGGCGGTGATCCTGGCAATGTCCGCCGGCGAGGCCGTCGCCTCGGAGTGTCCCCACGTCGCGACCACCAGGTTCGCGAAGTCCGCGTCCGGGGGGCAGCCGGGAGCCGTCTCGAGGGGCTCGAGTATGGAGGCGGCCTGCGCGGCGCTCAGGGTCCCGGCGGCCCCCAGGGGCTTCGCGGTCGCCTGGGCATAGCGGATCCCCGCAAGCGCGAGGTACGCCCTCGGCCGCGCGGCGCGGCCCTGGGCGGCGGCCTCGAGGAAGCCGAGCGCCGCGGCATCGTCCCCGGAGTCATGCTTGTAGAGCCCATAGACCGCCAGGAGTCCCGGGTCGTGGAGCTGGGTGGCGGAAACGACGAAGGGCTTCATGAGGACCGCCGGGCCGGCGGCGGGGGCCTGTGAGGCGGAGTGCTCCCCGCCCCGGGCCGGGTCGGTGCCGGGCGGGAGCCCGTTGTCCTCCCGGTAGGCGCGCTCCATCATCCTGCCCGCGGCGCCGAGGAATTCACCGCCGAGCGCCGGATCCCTGGCGCGGAGGGAGGCGGCCTGCATCCGGAGCCAGTCGCCCAGGATCCGCCCGATCTGGTCCGCCGTGGCCG
>PMSP01000220.1 GCA_003168315.1 Opitutaceae bacterium | reverse complement strand
TCTGCGCTCGTGGCACAGCCGAATTCTCGCGTTGAACCTCCTCAGGCGTCGCGATCCCAAATTTGATGCGCGCAGCATCCCAAACCCGGCACTGCGCCTTATATTCCACTATACTGGCGGCAGTGATCACGTCAGGAAATACTGGCTTCTCAGGCAAATGGTCGGGCTCTTTCATGAATGCGATCTCTCGTTAATTTGTCCGTTATTATCGATGCATTAAGGTGCCAAGTCAACGAATGGGTTCTGCCTGCGAAGTAGACTACGAAGGGCACGAAAATTCTGAATCGAGTGCCGGCATCTTCTTGAGCCCCCCGTTTTTCCGTGCGTTCCCCTCCTCGGATGTGCTGAAATGAGCGCATGCAGAAGGCCATCCACGGCATCACTGTCGCCCACTTCTACGAGACCTACCGGGAAAAGCTCAAGCTGGAGCTGGTCACGGGGGATGCGGGGCTCCACAGGCTGATCCGCGAGGGGAGCATCAACCGCCCGGCCCTGGCGCTGACCGGGTTTTTCAAGTATTTCGCCAACAAGAGGATACAGGTCATCGGGGCCGCCGAGATGACCTACCTGAAGACGCGGAGCCATGGCGACCAGGTCATGATCTTCACGGAGATGACGAAACGGAACGTCCCCTGCGTCATTCTCACCCGCAACTACAACCCGACGAAGGCGATGCTGGCGGTGGCCTCCGAGATGAACCTGCCGATCCTGCGGACGCCGCTGATCACGATGAACCTGGTTAACCTGGCGACCCTCTGCATCGACAACGAGTTCGCCCCGAGCGGGATCGAGCACGCGACGACGCTCGACGTTAAGGGCGTCGGCGTGATGCTGCGCGGCGACTCCGGCGTCGGGAAGAGTGAGTGCGCCCTGGCGCTCATCGAGCGCGGGCACTCGCTCGTGGCCGACGACCTGACGATCATCAAGCTCCTGGACGAGCGCGAGCTGATGGCGTCCAGCCGGGCGCTCAACCGCGGCTACATGGAGTGCCGCGGGATCGGGATCATCAACATCGCCGAGATGTTCGGGGTTAAGTCGATCCGGCTGGAGAAGCGCATCGACATGGTGGTCTCGCTCCATGAGTGGACGCCCGACGTCGTCGAGGAGCGCACGGGCCTCGAGGAGAACCACTACGAGATCCTCGGCATGAAGATGCCGCACATCGAGCTCTACGTCAGGCCGGGCCGCGACATGGCGCGCCTGGTCGAGGTCGCCTGCCTGACCCAGGCGCTCAAGAGGATGGGCCACGACCCCGCGAAGGACTTCAACGACAGGCTGATCGCCTTCATGTCCGAGGACAGCCCCGCGAAGCGGATGAGGTTCAAGCCGATCGAGCGCGAGGAGCGGGCCCCCGGACACCTGAGCACGGAATAGACCGATGCCCAACCCCGAGCGCGCCCACGGGCGAAAGGCGGACCAGCTGCGCCCCCTGGAGTTTGTCGCCAACTTCGCCCCCCACGCGACCGGCTCCGTCCTCGTGCGCTACGGCTCCACCCAGGTGATCTGCGCCGCGACGATCGAGCCCGGCGTTCCGACGTGGATGAAGCAGCAGGGCGTGAAGGGCGGCTGGCTGACCGCCGAGTACTCGATGCTCCCCTACTCGACCCACGAGAGGAAGCCGCGCGACATCAACAAGGGGAGGCTGGACGGCAGGACGGTCGAGATCCAGCGGCTGATAGGCCGGTCGCTGCGCGCCTCGATAGACCTCGAGAGGCTGGGGCAGAACACGCTCTGGCTGGACTGCGACGTCCTCCAGGCCGACGGCGGGACGCGGACGGCCTCCATAACCGGGGCCTACGTGGCCGCGCGCCTCGCCGTCCAGAGGCTGATCGACCTCGGCAGGCTGAGGGAGAGCCCCCTCACCGACTCCGTCGCGGCGGTCAGCGTGGGGCTCTTCGGCGGCCATGCGCTCCTCGACCTCGACTATTCCGAGGACAAGGACGCCGAGGTCGACTTCAACGTCGTCATGACCGGCCAGGGCAGGTTCGTCGAGGTCCAGGGGACCGGCGAGGAGGCGACCTTCAGCCACGCGCAGCTGAACGAGCTCCTGGCGCTTGCCGAGAAGGGCATGAGGGAGATCGCGGGGATGCAGGCCGGGTTCCTCGCGTCGCAGCTCCTCGCGAAGTGAGGCCGTGGCGTATCCCGAGAAGCACTACCGCTGGGCCTGGGATCTCCGGTCGACGCCCGCGGCCCTCTGGCCGCTCGTCTCCGACACCGACAGGTTCAACCGGGACTGCGGCTTCCCGCCCTTCCGGGTCCGGCCGGCCCTGAGGGGCGAGCCGCCCGCGGAGCCCGGGGTCCGCAGGCTCAGGTCGACCTACCTCGGGATCTCCGGCGAGTGGGAGGAGCGCGAGTTCGAGTGGGTGCAGCCGGTGCGCTTCGCGGTCGAGCGGCGGTTCTCGAGGGGCCCGGTCGGCCGGATGACCGTCTCCTGCTCGCTGGCCGCGCGCCCGGGCGGCGGGACGACGATCACCTACGAGATGGGGGTCACCCCGGCGAATCTCCTCGGCGCCCTGATCGTCCCCCTCGCAATCGGGGTCCGGATGCGCCGCGAGGTGGAGCGGGTCTTCCGGTCCTACGACGAGCGCGCGCTCAAGGGGCCGGCGGCGAGGGAGAGCGCCCCGCCGCCCGCATCCCCGGCCTCTCCGAGGCTCGCGTCCCTCTCCGGCCAGCTTGTCTCCGCGGCGGGGCGCTCCGCGCCGCTCGTCATCCGCCTCTCCGGGCACATCTCGCAGGCCGACGACCTCTCGGTCTCGAAGATGAGGCCCTACGAGCTCGCGGACGCCTGGGGGACGGACCGGCGCAACACCCTCGACGTCTTCCTGCACGCCACCCGGGTGGGAATGCTCGATTTCAGCTGGGAGGTCCTCTGCCCGCACTGCCGCGGCTCGAAGCCGGGGACGCCCGACCTCTCGGGAGTGACGGCGGAGGCGCACTGCGACACGTGCGGGATCGATTTCGCGGTCAACTTCGACCAGTCGGTCGAGCTCACCTTCGTCCCCAACCCGACGGTGAGGCGCGTCTCCCGGCTCCAGTACTGCATGGGGGGGCCGCAGATCACGCCCCACGTCGTCGCCCAGAAGCAGCTCGGCCCCGGCGAGAACCTCTTTGTCGCCGTGTCGTTCCCCGACGGCAGGTACCGGATGCGGGTCCACGGCGTCGCCGCGCAGCAGGCGTTCCGGGTCGAGGCGGGCGGCGCCCGCTCCGTCCTGATCGAGGTGGGCCCCTCCGCCGCGCCGGTCGACGAGCCGGTCGTCGCGCCGGACGGGATACTGAACGTCGTCAACGTGGACAATGTCGCCCACCTGACCGTGATCGAGAGCGTCGCCTGGAGCGACCAGTCGGTGACGGCCGCCGCCGTCACCTCGCGCCAGATCTTCCGCGACCTATTCTCGCGCGACATCCTCAGGCGGGGCGAGCGGATCTCGGTCGGGGTGATGACGATCGTGTTCACGGACCTGAAGAACTCGACGGCCCTCTACCGGGAGATAGGGGACGCCCCGGCCTTCGGGCGCGTCCTTAACCACTTTGACACGATCCGGGAGGCGGTGGCGGAGGAGGACGGCGGCATCGTGAAGACGATGGGTGACGCCGTCATGGCGGCCTTCACCCATCCCGCCTCGGCGCTGAGGGCGATGAGGAGGGCCCAAGCCGCCCTGTCGGCGCCGGGCAAGGGCGGGCCGGCGTTCGCCCTGAAGTGCAGCGTCCACCAGGGCCCCTGCCTCGCCATCAACCAGAACGAGCGGCTGGACTACTTCGGGACGACCGTGAACGTCGGGGCNNCGCCTCTGCGCCCTCTCGACCGGTTCGGACATCGTCGTCTCAGGGCAGGTCCTCAGGGATCCCGAGGTCGCGGCGCTCCTTTCCGGCCCGGGCCCCGTCCTTCGGTCCAGGAGGGACGCGGCCCCGCTCCGCGGCATGGACGGCGAGGATTTCGAGTTCTGGAGGATGACGGGATGATTTTTGTCGTGCCTCCCTGCCGCTGGTTCTGCCACACCTGAGCGGCGCGGCTATGAACATCCACGAGTACCAGGCCAAGGCCCTCTTCGAGAAGTTCGGCGTCCCGGCGCCCAAGGGGGCCGCCGCGAAGACGCCCGAGGACTTCATCAACGCGCTCGCCGAGCTGCCGGAGGGCCCGACGATGGTGAAGTCACAGATCCACGCGGGCGGGCGGGGAAAGGGCGTCTTCACCGACGGCTACAAGGGCGGCGTCAAGTTCTGCAAGACGAAGGCCGAGGCCCGGGAGGCAGCCACCCGCATGCTCGGGAACACCCTGGTGACGGCCCAGACGGGGCCGGCGGGCCGGAAGGTGCAGACCGTGTACTTCACGGTCGCGAGCGACATCAAGAAGGAATACTACCTGGCGATACTCCTCGACCGCGCGGCGTCCCGCCCGGTGATCGTCGCCTCGACGGAGGGCGGCGTCGAGATCGAGAAGGTCGCGCACGAGACGCCGGAGAAGATCTTCAAGGTGGTCATCGACCCGGCCTATGGGATAGCCGACTTCCAGGTGCGCGACCTCGTGTCCGGGCTCGGCCTGGCCGGGGCCGAGGCGAAGAACGCCGCGCGCCTCATCCGGGCCCTCTACGGCATGTACTGGGACACCGACGCCGCGATGGTGGAGGTGAACCCGCTCATCACGACGGGCTCCGGCGAGGTCCTCGCCCTGGACGCCAAGGTCTCGTTCGACGACAACGCCCTCTTCCGGCACCCGGACATCGTCGCCCTCAGGGACCTGAACGAGGAGGATCCGAAGGAGATCGAGGCCTCCAAGCACGCCCTCAGCTACATCGCCCTCGACGGCAACATCGCGTGCCTGGTGAACGGAGCCGGCCTTGCCATGAGCACGATGGACATCATCAAGTACTTCGGGGGCAGCCCGGCCAACTTCCTCGACGTGGGGGGCGGCGCGTCGAAGGGCCAGGTCGTCGCGGCCTTCAAGATCATCCTCGGGGACCCGAACGTGAAGGGTATCTTCGTCAATATCTTCGGCGGGATCATGGACTGCAACGTGATCGCGAACGGGATCGTCGACGCGGTCCGCGAGGTGGGCCTGCGCCTGCCGCTCGTCGTCCGGCTCGAGGGCAACAATGTCGAGGCCGGCAAGGCGACCCTCGCCTCGTCGGGCCTCACAATCGTGTCCGGCGACTCCATGGCCGACGCAGCGCAGAAGATCGTCAAGCTCGTGGCCTAGGACCCGCGCCCCATGGCCATCCTCATCACCCCAGACACAAGGATACTCGTCCAGGGCATCACGGGCGACTTCGGCGGAAGGCATGCCAAGCTGTCGCTCGACTACGGGACGAAGGTCGTCGCCGGCGTGACCCCGGGCAAGGGGGGCCAGGTGTTCGAGCATGGGGCGCACCGGGTGCCGATCTTCAACTCGGTGGCCGACGCCGCACGGGCGACCGGCGCCACCGTCTCGGCCATTTTCGTCCCGCCGCCGTTCGCGGCGGACGCGATCCTCGAGTGCTCCGACGCGGGCCTTGACCTGGCGGTCGCCATCACGGAGGGCATCCCGGTCAGGGATATGGTGCGCGTGAAGCGCGCCATGGCGGCCGCGCGCACGCGTCTCCTCGGCCCCAACTGCCCGGGGATCGTGACGCCGGGCACCGGTGAGAAGTCGAACGGCGGCTGCCGGATCGGGATCGCACCGGGCTACATCCACAAGAAGGGCCGGGTCGGGGTCGTGTCGCGCTCCGGCACCCTCACCTACGAGGCCGTCTACCAGCTCACCGTCCGCGGGATAGGCCAGAGCACGTGCGTCGGCATCGGGGGGGACCCGGTGAACGGGACCTCGCACCTGGACGTGATCCGGCTCTTCAACGACGACCCCGAGACGGTCGGGATTGTCATGATAGGCGAGATCGGCGGCAATGCCGAGGTCGAGGCCGCGCGCTGGATCAAGGCCAACTGCAGGAAGCCGGTCGCCGGCTTCATCGCGGGCTCGACGGCGCCCCCGGGCCGGCGCATGGGGCACGCGGGCGCGATCGTCGGCGGCGCGGAGGACACCGCTGCGGCGAAGATCGCCGCCTTCAAGGAATGCGGGATCGAGGTCGCCGTGACGCCGTCCGACATGGCCGACGCGCTCATCAGGGCCGCGAAGGCCCGGGGCGTCGCCCTCAGCTAGGGAGTCCCGCCCGGCGGGAGCCGGTGCTCGACCAGCTTCGCGTGCTTGTAGAAGGAGTTCTCGAACCTGAGGACGGCGATGACGAGTCCCGGGCCTCCGTCAAGGAAACCGAGCTGGAAAACGTAGGCCTTGAGGAAGGCCCAGGAGCCGCGGAGGAAGGCCTTCGCGTAGCCGGACGAAGCCCCGCTCCTCTCCAGCTTCCGGACGCCGAGCGACGTGTAGCGGTTCAGCTTCGAAAGGGCCTCGGAGAGCGTCGCATAGGGGACCTGGACAATGGCGCTCCGCATCACGCCGAGGCGCCCGTTTAGGGTCCAACCCTCGTGCACCTCGTCCGAGGCGTCGTAGGTCATCCGCCCCCGGCGGAAGAGCTGGGGCTGGCGGTAGTCCGGGTACCACCCGCCGTGGAGGATCGGGCGGCCGAGGAGGATGTTGCGCCGCGGCACAAGGTAGGCGTCGGCCGAGGCGGGGTCCGCCACGATCCGCAGGATCTCGTCCCGGGCCTCGGGCGTGCAGCGCTCGTCGGCGTCGAGGCTCAATATCCAGGGCTGGGTCGTGTTCTCGATCCCGGCCTGGCGCAGCTCCCCAAACCTCCGGAACTCGATCGTGACCACGCGCGCCCGGTGCCTGGCGGCTATGTCGGGCGTCGAGTCGGTGCTGTGCGAGTCGATGACGACGATCTCGGCGGCCCACGAGACGCTCTCCAGGGCGGGGCCGATCTTCTGCTCCTCGTTCCTTGAGAGGATGAAAACGGATACCGGGGGTTGGGTCACCATGGGTTGGGCTCGGCCGGCTAGGCTCAGATCTTTCCGACGGCAGAGCGAGCGATTTGATACAGGTAGCCGCACGAGCGCCATGCCCGGACGACCGCCCGCCTGGCCGCACCGTTCTGGAAGGCGACGAAGCAGGCGCCGGCGGCGAGCGCGAACCCGGCGAGCTTGAAAAGGCTGCCGATCGCCCGCGACGCGAGGTAAGGCGCGGCCGACCGGCCGGACTCGCGAAGGACGCGCACCTGGTCGAAAACCCGGGAGCGGGCGGCGTCGAATGCGTGGCGCCGGGCGTGGTCAAGCGTCAGCCGGCTCGCCGAAATCTGGTGGAGGACCCGCGCGCCGGGCACGAACCAGGCCTCGAGCCCGACCGAGCGGATCCGCCGTATCATCTCGGTGTCCCCGCCGCCGAAGAGCATCGCCCCGCGACGGTCGAGCGTCGTGTCAAAGGTGCCGAAGCGCTCGAATACCCACTTGGGGAACGCGAAGTTCGCGCCCATGAGCGTCTGGGACGGCAGGAGCGCGCCCGCGTCCGGGCGGAGCGCAAGCGGCCGGTGGAAGCCCTGGAGCCACGGTGGGATCCCGTCGGGAAAGATCGGCACCACCTCGCCCCCGACCACCCCGATCGAGTGCGACTTCTCGGACGTGAACGGCGCGACCAGCTGGGCCAGCCAGTCCGGCTCGACGATGATGTCGTCGTCCACGAGGGCGATCACGTCGCCGCGGGCCTCCTCGACGGCGCGGTTGCGGCCGTGGTCGAGCCCCTGGCGGGACTCGAGTATCCAGCGCGGCGAAGGGTTCGACCCCATGAAAAGGGAGACCACGTCCCTCGTCTTGTCCGTCGAGTTGTTGTCGATCACGAGCAGCTCCCAGCGGTCGGCAGGGTAGTTCTGGCGCACGAGCCCGGACAACGTCTCCCGCAGGTAGCGGAAGCGGTTGTAGGTGATGACGGCGACGGTGACCCGGAGCGTGGGCATCTATAAAGGGGGCTCTGCTCGTATGCTTGGCAACTGATAACCAACGAGTTGCAATAAACCAAGCCCAAATGCGAAAAAAAAATCTGGACGGATCGTTTCCGATTTTCATTATCGCCGCTGCATCAGGAACGAACCGGCCCTCAAAAGCCAGTTCTGCCAACCGGGCCGGGAGCGGCCACGGTGGATCGGGTGAAAGCCCGGATGTGCGAGACCGCAAGGTCCCGAACCACAACGCTCCCGAAAGCGATGACCGACCTGATGCCGAGGTCGGTCTTTTGCTTTCAGCTCCTGCTGCGCGGTTCCAAGTCCACAAAGAAAATCACGCACCATGACAAGCACAGCCGAACACTCCGGTATCCGCATCGCAGCCGACAATCCGAACCACCACCTGTGGAACAACCACGGGACCTGGTTCCTGCACTACACCGTGCACCCGACCCCCTTCACGAAGGAGAGGATCCGAAGGTCCTTGGGGACGAAGGACCTCGCCGTCGCCCGCTCGCGCAGGGACTCGTTCTTCGCGCACGTGGTCGGGAAGCAGGCCGCGGCCTAGCCTTCGCCCGGGGACCCGGCCGCCGCGACGGCGGCCGGCGGCCCGAAGGCGGCCATCATCTCCGAGCCGACCGAGTCGGCGAGGAGGCGGCCCCTCGGCGTCAGCCGGACGCGTGAGGCCTCGGCGGCGGCGAGGCCCTCGGCCCCAAGGCGGGCGACGAGCGCCTCGACCCTCTCCCACGGGGCGTCCGGCGCCTGGCGCCGCAGGGGCGCCA
>PMSP01000288.1 GCA_003168315.1 Opitutaceae bacterium | reverse complement strand
GACGCCATCCGCTCCGCGCGGCATCCCCACTGGTTCCCGTCGCTCGCCCGCGACGGCTCGCCCGCCTGCATGGAGACCACCGGCAACGAGGACACGCATCTCGTCCTGCGCGGCGGCTCGCGCGGACCCAACTGCTCGGCGAAGGACGTCGCCGCGGCCGCCGCGCTCCTGTCCGCCAGCGGGCTGCCCCCCTTCGTCATGGTCGACTGCAGCCATGCCAACAGCGGCAGGGATCCCGGGCGCCAGCTCGACGTCGTCGCCGACATCGCGGCGCGGGTGGCCGCGGGCGAGCGCGCCGTCGCCGCGGTGATGATCGAGAGCAACCTTGTCGGGGGATCCCAGGACTATCAGGCCGTCCCCCTCGTCCGCGGGCAGAGCGTCACCGACGCGTGCCTTTCATGGGAGCGGACGCTTCCCGCAATCGAGCGGCTGGCGGAGGCCGGCCGCGCCAGGCGCGGCCGGCCCTAATGGCCAGGTAACGAGCGGAACGCGGTCAGGCCGCGGGCGTTTCCTCCGGCGCGACGCCCTCGGGGGCCGCGTCGCCGCTTTCGGCTTCCTTTTTCTTCGGGCGGGGGCGCCGGCCTTCGCCGGCCTCGTCCTTGCCGTCGCCGGAATACCTTGACGCCTTTGCGTTCAGCCAGAGCTCGCCCTTCCCGTTGAGGTTGAGCCAGAAGATCTCGCCCGCATGCTCGGCGAAGACCGGCTTCTCGCGGGATTTCTCGGGGATGCGCAGGCCGGAGGTGGTGAGGGCGCCAAGGAGCTCCTCGGTGGACCGGCCAAGGTCGCCCGCGAGGCGGTCGACCGGTGCGGCGACGGAACCCGTCTTCGTCTCCTTGAGCAGGAGCCGGACCGCCGCGAACACGTTGCCGGGGGCGGGCGCCGCCGATTCCGGGGCGGAGGGCTGGCCGCCGGCCCCGGCGTCGCCCCGCTTTTCCCGGGCGTTTATCCAGATGCCGCCCCGGCTGTCCTTGTTGAGCCACCAGGACTCGTCGCCAATCTCCACGAAGACCGGCGGGTCGCCGGCCGCCGAGTTCGCGTCCAGGCCCATGGAGGTGAAGGCCTCCACAAGGGCGGCCTCGCTGCACTTAAGCGCGCGTGAAAGGAAGCTCATGCTGCCCGAGCCGCCGGGCTCGCGGCGGTTCTTGCGCATGAAGGGCCGGATCCTGTCGAGGAGCGCCGGGCCGCTCGGAAGCGGCTCCGCGGGGCCGGACGGCGCCGCCTCGGGCTCCTGCCTGCGCGGCCTCGGCTCGCGCTCCTCCCTGCGTGCGGGGGCCTCGGGCGCCTTGGCTCCCTCCTCGGGCTCGACGCGGGTTGCCTGCACCGTCCTGAAGACGGGGCGGCTCTTCTCCTTCGTGTTCACCCAAAGCTCGCCGCGGCGGTTAATGTTAACCCAGAAGAGGTCGCCGTCGTAATCGACGTAGGTGACCTTGGCGTCCTCGTCGTCGGGAACGTCCAGGCCGCACTCCTTCAGGGCGCCGATCACCTCGTCCTCGGAGATGTCCCACTTCTTCGCGAGGTAGTCCACGCCGACCGAGAAGCCCGGCCCGCGCTGGTTCCTGCGCAGGTGCGGCCGCATGGCCTCGAAGAACGTCGGCAGCTCGTCCCCCGCTCCCAGCTTGTCCCACTCGTCCTCCGGCGCCTCCGGGGCGTCGGGATCCGAGTCCCGCTCGGTGTCGCGCAGGCGCCTGAGCCCGTCGGTCTCGCGCCCCGCCTCGTGCACGGGCGCCTCCGCCTCGGAGGGCGCGGCGGCGGTCGTGGCGCTCTTGAACTTGGCCTCGAACTCCACGCGGAGCTTGTCCGCCTCGGCCCGCGCGGCCGCGGCGGCGGCGTCCTCAAGGGTCCAGTCGCGTTGGGTCGGACGCCTCGCCAGCCCGGAAAAGGCCAGCGGATTGTCTGCCTGCCCGCGAAATTCAACGATCTCCCACTCGTCCGTGCCGAGTTGGTTGAGAAATGATTCAAGCAGCGCGGGCGTGGCGAAGCCCCCCTTGCCGCTTGAGATTACCTTATATTCCCAGACTGCCATAATTTGTCGTGAAGGTAAGACATCCCAAATGAGGGTCTTGTTGCCGAGCCTATTCTTGGCTAATCGTTGGTGGGCCTGAACCCGCATGTTGATCTGGAGCCCCGAAAGTGACCCAATCCGGTCCGCGGTGCCCCGAATCGACCAACTCCTCGCAAACCTCGGCTACGGCTCGCGGCGGGAGGTGCGCGGATGGATCGAGGCGGGCCGCGTCACCGTCCGCGGGCTCCCGGCGGCGGACCCGGCCGCGAAGGCCGACGCCGCCGATGTGCGGATTGACGGCGAACCCCCCGACCATCCCGGGGGCCTCCTTCTCCTCATGAACAAGCCGGCGGGCCGCGTCTGCTCGCATGATCCCGCCGAGGGGCCGAGCGTATACGGGCTCCTCCCCGAGCGCTGGCGGAGGCGCAACCCCCCGGTGACGAGCGTGGGCCGACTGGACAAGGACACGTCGGGACTCCTCCTGCTGACGGACTTGAGCCCGCTCGTGCACAGGCTGACCTCGCCCAGGCACAAGGTGCCCAAGGTCTACCGAGCCCTCCTCGACCGGGAGCTGCCGCCCGGCGCCGACGATCTCTTTTCCGGCGGCGCCTATGTGATGCCGGGGGAGGAAAGCCCATGCGCACCAGCCTTGCTGAAGAGGATCGGCGCCCTTGAGGTGGAGATCACGCTCACGGAGGGGCGTTATCATCAGGTAAAGAGGATGTTGGGCGGTCAGGGTTGCATGGTTCTCGAGCTCACCAGAATCCGATTTGGGGCGCTTGAACTGGGGACCCTGGCTTCCGGAAGATGGATCAGTTTGCCAATCAATAGCTTGGATGATCTGTAGGCCTTGGGTAATGCAGGAATGCCTTCCGATCGTGAAGGGTTTTTCAATTGAGCACGCTTGCTATTCAAGATGATTAGGTGCCTAATCATATTTCTTCGCCATGAATAAAGCAGCCTCAGAAGCCGCCTACGTACCTGCAGAAACGCCCAAGGCCACCAAGGTGAGCCTGAGCCGGATCATCATCGGCGCCCTGGCCGCCGCCGCCCTCATCGGGGGTGCCCTTTTCGGCTTCAGGCACTGGAAATTCTATGCCGCCCACGAGGAGACGGACGACGCCCAGATCGAGGGGCACATAAGCCCGGTGCTCCCGCGCGTCCCTGGCTACGTCGTCAAGGTCATGGTCGACGACAACCAGCACGTCGATGCCGGCCAGATCCTCCTCGAGATTGATCCCAGGGAGCTCGACCTCAGGGTGGCCGAGGCCAACGCGGCCCTCCAGGCCGCGAAGGCCGACCATGCGACGGCCCAGGCCTCGCTCGACGGGGCCCGTGCCTCGGCGACGACCGCCGCGGCCAATGTCGACACCGCCGTGGTGCGCCAGAGGAAGGCAGCCTCAGACCTCGTGCGTGACACAAGCCTTTCCAAGACCGGCGCGATCACGGACAGCCAGCTGACCGACACCCAGGCCGCCGCGGACACGAACGCCTCTGAGCTGGCGATGGTGCGGACCCAGGCCAGGGCTGCGGAACTGCAGATCGCATTCGCCGCGGCCCGCGTGGCCGCGGCAGAGACTGAGACGGCCGAGAAGAGCGCGGCCTTGGATTACGCGCGCCTCGAGCGCACCTATGCCTCGGTCCCGGCCCCCATCGCCGGGATCGTTTCCAGGAAGAACGTCGAGCCGGGTCAGTTCATCCAGTCCGGCCAGACTCTCCTCTCAGTGGCCTCGGAGACCGACGTTTGGGTGATCGCGAACTTCAAGGAGACGCAGCTGACAAACATGAAGCCAGGCCAGAGCGTCGACTTCGAGGCCGACAGCTACCCCGGCGTCGTCTTTCACGGCAAGGTCGAGTCGATCTCGGGTGCAACCGGCGCCCGGTTCGCGCTCCTGCCCCCCGACAACTCGACGGGGAACTACGTCAAGGTGACCCAGCGGGTGCCGGTCAAGGTCGTCCTCACGCAGGCGCTGGATCCCGACCACCCGCTTCGGCCGGGAATGAGCGTCGACGTGACCGTGCGGGTCCGCGAGTAAAGCCGGGACCGCCATGGCCGAACAGGGACTGCGCAAGCTGATCATCACCATAACGGTGATCTCCGCGGCGATCATCGAGCTGATCGACACGTCCATCGTGAACGTCGCGCTCAACGACATGAGCGGCAACCTGGGCGCGACCCTCGAGGACGTGGCATGGGTCGTGACGGCGTACGCGATCGCGAACGTCATCATCATCCCGATGACGAGCTTCCTGGCCGCGCGCTTCGGCCGGCGCAACTACTACATCGGCTCGATACTTCTCTTCACCGCCGCCTCCGTCGCCTGCGGCAACGCCCACAACATCTGGGAGCTGGTCGCGTTCAGGTTCATCCAGGGGATCGGGGGCGGGGCGCTCCTGTCGACGTCCCAGGCGATCCTCTTCGAGACCTTCACCGTGGCCCAGCGCGGCTTCGCGTCGTCGCTCTTTGCCGTCGGGCTCTTCGTCGGGCCGACCATCGGGCCGACCCTCGGCGGATGGATCATCGACCACTATTCCTGGCCCTGGATCTTCTACATCAACCTGCCGATCGGGCTCGCCGCGGCCTTCCTCTCCTGGCTGTACGTCAAGGAGCCCGCGCATGCCCGCAACGCGGAGACGATCGACTGGCTCGGGATAGGATTCCTCGTGGTCGGGCTCGGCGCCCTGCAGACCGTGCTCGAGCGCGGGGAGTCCGAGGACTGGTTCTCCAGGAGGTACATCGTCGTCCTCGCCGTCACCGCGGCTGTCTTCCTGCTCTCGTTCGTCGCGAGGGAGCTCCTTGCGAAGCACCCGGTGGTTGACCTGCGGGTCCTGAGGAGCCGCAAGCTCGCGATCGCCGCGAGCCTCACGTTCGTCCTCGGATTCTCCCTCTACTCCACGGTCTTCATCGTGCCCGTCTTCACGCAGCGCCTCCTCGGCTACACGGCGATGCAGACCGGAATGCTGTTCCTGCCCGGCGCCCTCGTCGCGCTGTTCTTCCTGCCCATCATGGGCAGGCTCCTCATGAAGGGATTCCCGCCGCAGGCCATGGTGGTGATGGGATTCGGCATAGTCGCCGTCTTCGCCCTGCAGCTCTCGCACCTCAACCTGAACGCGCAGTCGAGCGACTTCTTCTGGCCCATCATCCTTCGCGCCGTCGGGCTCAGCCTCGTCACCATCCCGCTGACCCAGCTCGCGGTGTCGGGGCTCCACCAGCGGGACATCCCCCAGGGCGTGGCCCTGAACAACATGATGAGGCAGATGGGGGGCTCCTTCGGGATCGCGTTCATCAACACGTTCCTCGACCACCGCACGGCTTCCCACCGCCTGGACCTGGTCTCGCGGCTGTCCGCAGGCGACCTCGCCACGGAGGGGCGCCTCAGCCAGATCGCGCAGATGCTGGTCTCGAAGGGCGCCACCGCGTGGGAGGCGTCCCACCGCGCCCTCGGGATACTGGAGCTGACCGTCGAGCGCCACTCGAGCCTGCTCAGTTACCTCGACGCCTACCGCCTCGTCGGATTGCTTTCCCTGGCGTGCGCTCCGCTGATCCTCTTCGCGGGCCGCTCGAAACCCCTGTCGAAGGAGGCGGCGGCCGCCGCGGACGCCCATTGAATTTGTCCAATCGAGAAACCGCATGAGAACCACAGCCGCCTCAATCCTCGCCCTAGCAGCGCTCGCGTCGTCCGCGCTCGCGCAGGCACCCGCCCCCGGGCCATTGACACTCAACCAGACCATCGACGCGGTCCTTGCGCGCTACCCGTCCATCAACGCCGCGCAGGCGGCCGTGGACGCTGCGCGGGCGCGCACGGTGCAGTCCAACGCGGACTGGCTGCCGCAGGTGAGCGGCCACGCGGGCTACACCTACAATTCGCTTCGCCCCTACGTCGCCATCGCGATCCCCGGCTTCCCGACGGGGTCGATCTACGAGAGCGTGCAGGACTCCTACGGGGTCAACATAACCGCGCGCCAGCTCCTCACGGACTTCGGCCGCACGGACAAGCTGGTCGAGATGGCGCGCTCCGGCCAGATCACGGCGCAGGACGCGCTCGAGGCGACCCGCCAGCAGCTGGGGTACCAGACGATCGAGTCCTTCTACGGCGTCATCCTGCTGCGCAGCTCGGTGGGCGTCGCCAGGGAGGAGATCGCGGCCCTGGAGGAGGCCCTCCGCATATCCCAGCGCAAGTTCAGCGCCGGCAGCGCGACGAAGTTTGACGTGCTGACGACGCAGGTGCGCCTCGCGAATGCGCGCAACCACCTGACCGACACCGTCGCCTCGCTCGAGAAGCAGGAAAACGGGCTGCGCCGCCTCCTCGGCTTCGACCTTGGGTCGCCGCTGCAGGTCACCGGGGACTTCGACGCCGACGCGGCGCCGATCGCCGAGTCGGAGGCCATTTCCGACGGCCTCCTCAACCGGCCCGAGATGAAGGTCGCCCGTGACGACGAGCAGACCGCCCGGCTCAGGCTGGACGCGGCGAGCCGCGGCAACAGGCCCACCCTCGCTGCCAATGTCACGGGCGGCGTCGAGAATGGCGTCGTCCCCAACCTCTACGACAACAAGGGCTACGTAAGCGCCGGCGTGGCCCTCGACATCCCGATCTTCACCGGCAAACGGGTCCTCGGTGACAGGCTCGAGGCCGACGCCCTCGTCCGGTCCGCGCAGGCGCGCGAGCGGGAGCTGAACGACAGCATCACGACGGACGTGGCCGACGCCTACTCGGACCTGAACGCGGCCAAGGCGAGGCTCTCGAACGCCGACACGCTGGTCGAGCAGGCGAGGGAGGCGCTTTCGCTCGCGCAGACACGCTACACGAACGGCGTGATCACGAACTTTGAACTCCTGGATGCGCAGAGCTCCTCCCGTTCCGCCGAACTCAGCCGCCTCCAGGCGCGCTACGACTGCGTTCTTGCCCGACAGGCCGTGGCGCGGGCCGCGGGCGTCACACCCCGGCAGTAACATTGGGCGCGATGGGGTCTTCACCCCATCGCGCGTGCCGGCGGGGGCTTGGGCGCGGCGCACAAGTCCCGCGCGGTTGACGTTGTCCCCTTCGCCGTGCTCCACTGCGCGCATGTACACGATCATCGGTGGTGATGGTAAGGAATACGGCCCGGTGAGCGTCGAGCAGGTCCGCGCATGGATGGCGGGCGGAAGGGCGAACATGGACACGAGGATAAGGGCGGTCGGCACGGACGAATGGAGGACGATCGCGGATTTCGCGGAGATCACCGGGGTATCCTCGGGATCCGGCATGGCCGCCGGTTCCGGGGAGGTCCTGATCAACCTCGGGCCGAAGCTCGAGATCCTGAGTTGTTACGAGCGCAGCTGGGAGCTCCTGAAGAAGGACTTCACGGCGCTGATCGGCGTCTCCCTTGTCTTTTCCCTCCTGTTCCTCGTCCTTCTCTACGCGCAGAAGCAGGGCCTCTTCTTCCTCAGCCCCCTCTTCAACGGCGCCCTGAGCGGCGGCATTGCCTACTATTTTCTGATGAAGATCCGCGGACAGCCGGCGACGATCTCGGACGCGTTCTCCGGATTCAAGAAGCCCTTTGTGACGCTGGTCGTGGCCAGCCTGGTCGTCTCGGTGCTCGTGACCGTGGGGCTCATCTGCCTCATCCTTCCCGGGATCTACCTGGCAGTCGCCTACTCCTTCACCTACATATTGGCCGTCGACAAGGGGATCGGCTTCTGGGAGTCGATGGAAAAGAGCCGCCGCATCGTCACGCGGAACTGGTGGCGGATGCTCGGGCTCCTTCTCCTCAGCATTCCGTTCATCCTCCTCGGCATCGCCGCGCTCGGAATCGGGATATTCGTCGCCATTCCGCTGATAACCGGCGCCTTCGTGTACGCCTACGAGGACCTCTGCAATCCCGGGAAGTAAGGCGTCCCGCCGCTCAGGCCTTCTTGTCCTTCCAGATCAGCGAATCGACGGCGATCCTCCCCGGCCCGAAGGCGAATATGATGACCGCCGCATAGAGGAAGAGGAACGTATCCGCCGAGAGGAACTTGTCGGTGTCGCTGAAGATCTTGTTCAGGGCCTCCCGGTCGCCTGTCGAGAAGGCGACGCACATGACGCCGATGAGCGCCAGTGACGCGAAGCGGGTGAACAGGCCGAGAATGAGGAGCGCGCCCCCTATGCACTCCGTCGAGCCCGCGAGGATCGCGTTCAGCTTGGGCGCCGGGATGTTGAGGCTCGCGAAGTACGCCGCCGTCTTGTCCAGGTGCATCAGCTTGCCGCGGCCCGTGAGGACGAACTGCCACCCCCAGTAGAGTCGGACGACCAGGAGAAGGGGCCACTGCAGGAATCCGCCGATCTTTGCGAGAAGGTCATTGATCTTGGTGAGCATGGGGTACTGGGGGTTCTTGGTTTTGGCGCGGGCCGCCGGGTGCCTATAGGATCAAGATGCCCGGCGGGAGCGTTTATTCCCGGGGGCGCAGAACCAGCCGAGCGCCATCCACGACGTGAACCATGCCTGGACCTGTTCCGCCCGGGCCTTCGGGCCCGCGGCGGCGACCGCGCGGGTGAGCGTCGCCCCGGCGGCCAGCGCCCCGAGGATCCGGAATGCGCCCGGCTCGAGGCGTTTGTAGAACAATTGATTGTCGAGTCGATGGACGGCGACAAGGGTCCGCGCGCGCCGGGGGCGAGGCGGCCGCCGGGCCGATCGGCGCGACACGACCTTTGAGTCGGGCGTGTTGCTCGCCTCGGAACGCATGGCCTCGCGGCGCTTCACCGACATCACATAGGTGTCGATGGGATACCGGAGGTCGAGAAGGGTGACGTAGGGCTGCAGCCCGAGCCTCAGCCTCCCCGGTGGCGTTCGGGCAAGGGACGAGGCCGCGACGACAGGACGCGACTCGCCGTCAAAGGCGACCGTCTGCGCCCATTCGAACGAGGCGATGTCGATCGCCAGCGGCGTGCGCGGAGCGGTGAGCCGCGGGTTATCCCTGATGAACTGCACAAGCCGGGAGCACAGGTTGCGCAGGGTGAAGGATCGCGACGGCCTCACCGCAAGGTAGGCCTGGGCCAGCCGCCCGAAGGCGGCGTCCCCGAGGGCGGCGACGAGGCCCGGGCAGTCGTCGCGTATCGAGTCGAAGAGCCGCGACCAGTACATCTGGTTGTAGAGCTCGAGGCGCTCGAACGCCGTCAGGCGGTCGTTCGGCTTGATGAACTCGGCCGCGACGCTGTCCATCGGCCGGCCGTCGATCCACTTCGCCTGCAGGTTGTCGTTCGCGTCGAGGGGGCGGATCACGGCTGCGCCCATCATCCTCTGGAACAAGCGCAGGTCGGCCGTGGAGGCGATCCTCGCGGGGGCGTGCTTCGGGGGGCGCTTCACACCACCGCCTTTTTGGCCCCGTCAATGAACTCGTTCGCCTTGAGCGCCTCGTTGTGCACCTCGTCGAACGACGGGATCCTGTCGTCCCACTCGAGGAGAGTGGCCGAGACGCCGCAGAGCTTGGTCGCGTGCGCGTACATCTTCCACACTGGGTCGAGCACCGGGTGGTCGTGGGTGTCGAGGATGTACTTCTCGAACTTGGTGTGCCCGGCCACGTGCATCTGCCCCACGCGGTGGTGCGGGATGTTGTTCAGGTAATCGTAGGGGTCGAAGGAATGGTTCTTCGACGAGACGTAGATGTTGTTCACGTCGAGCAGGATTCCGCAGTCGGCCAGCTCGACCACCTCGCTCAGGAATTCCCACTCCGTCATCTCCGAGGCGTGGAACTCCGCGTAGCTGCTCACGTTCTCGACGCAGATCGGGACCTCGACGAAGTCGCGGACCTGCCGGATCTTCTCGGCCGTGCGGCGGGCTGCCGCGAACGTGTACGGCATCGGAAGCAGGTCGTGCGTGTAGGTGCCGTCGACGCTTCCCCAGCAGAGGTGGTCGGACAGCCAGGGCGTGTTCGTCCGCTTCACGAGGTTCTTCAGGCGCCTCATGTGGGTGCGGTCCGGCTTGTCCGCGGAGCCGAAGTACATCGAGACCCCGTGCTGCACCACCCGGTACTGCTCGAGGATCTTGTCGAGGAGCTCGAGGGGCCTGCCGCCCTCGACCATGAAGTTCTCCGAGATGATCTCGAACCAGTCCACGACCGGCTTCTTCGAGAGTATGTGCGAGTAATGGGGGACCCGCAGGCCTATGCCTATGCCGTAGTCGGAATGGCCGTTGAACCTATTCGCAGGCATAAAAGAAAAACGCGGCCGGCACTCGGCCGGCCGCGTTGCTCAAAAGGACGTTCAGGCGAACGTGACTTTGCTCGGCTGGTCGCTCGACTTGTTGGTGTTGCAACCGCCCTTGCCCTTGCAGGAGTTCTGGCCCTTGCAGCCATTGTCGCCTGCCTTGCAGCCGCCCTGGCTCTTGCAGCTGTTCTGGCCCTTACAATCGTGCTTGCCCGCGTCCTTGGAGGCGGACGAGTCGCCGGTGCCGCCATCGGCATAGGCGCGCGTGGCCATTGATCCGGCATAAAGCCCGGCCATGGCCGCGGCGGTGACGATGAAACGTGTCGATTTATTCATAACAGACTTCGATTTTGTTTTTTCTGGGTAACCGTCAGGGGTAAGCACCATGCCGACCCTCGCGGTTGGGATATGAGGTACTACGCGCCGAATTATTCCGCGGATGCCGGAAAATACAATCGAGAACAGGACGGGGTCCGTCCCAGTCCCGGGAATGTTGCAATACTCTTACAAAACGCGGTCCACCATCGCCCCGCCCTTCTCAAGGGCCGCCAGGTTCGCGAGGAAGTGCCTGACAAGCTCCACGTTCACGTTGTTGCGCCCCCCGGCCGAATGCGGGGTTATGAAGCAGTTAGGCGTGGTCCAGAGGGGATGGGAGGGCGGCAGCGGCTCCGGCACGGTCACGTCCAGGTAGGCGGCGCCTATCCTGCCCGAGCGGAGCCCCTCGATGAGCGCCGGCTGGTCGACGGTCGGGCCGCGGCCAACGTTGTAGAAACGGGCGCCCGGCTTGAAGCAGGCGATCCGCCGCGCGTTGACGTAATTGAGGGTCGACCCGTTCTCCGGCAGCACGTTCACGACGTGGTCCGCCCCGGGCAGGACTTTCGTCAGGTCCTCCTCCGGCACGATGTGAACCCCCGGCTCGCTGCGGATCTGCCGCCTCAGGGAGTAGATCTTCACGCCGAACGGGGCAAGGAGCTGCGCCAGCCTCCGGCCGATCGATCCATACCCAAGCAGGACGACGGTCTGGCCCGTCAGGAGGCGCGACTTTTCCCGCGTCCCGTCGTAGGGCCACGAACGGTCCCCGAGCTGCGTCGCATAGGACGCCAGGAGCTGGCGGCCGAGCGCGAGAATCATGGCAAGGACATGCTCGGCGCAGGCATCGGAGTAGACCTGCGACGCGTTTGTGAAGGCGGCGCCGCGGGCGCGGATCGCCTGGCGGAAGGCCTCGTTGTCGTAGCGGGTGTAGCCGGCGCTCGAGACCTCGATCCAGCGCAGTCCCGCGCCCTCGATGCAGTCGGCGGGATCGGGCTGGCCGAAGGCTATGTCGGCGCCGGCGATCGACGGGTCGCGCTGGCCACCTGCGAGCACCGAGCTGTTGCGCCTGTCGGAGAGGACGAGCGCGTGGCCCCCGGTACCCCTCGCGAGTAGGGCCATGCCCTCCTCGCCGAACTCCCCGTTGCACCAGATCCTCACGGGCCGGCGGGGTTCACGTCGATCCGATGCAAGTCGGAGGCGTTACCCATCGTCACGACATAGCGGTTCAGGTTGTAGAAGCGGACCTTTCCCCCGAAGGAAACGCGCGCCTCGATGTTGAGCCCAAGGCGAAGGCGATCGTCGTCGGCCATGTACTCGACGCGGAAGGCGACGGGGGCCGTGCCCGGGTTCGTGATCGTCTGGGAGCCGAGCACTATGGGCGGCATGGCCGCGTTCGTCGCGTCCACCACGCGGACGGTCACGACGGCATCGGATGGAAGCGGCATGGGCTCGCCGAGCCGGATCTCGCCCGTCAGCACCCGGGACGGGTCGCCCTCCGGTGAGAGGTCAAGGTGGCCGCATCCT
Organism: Opitutaceae bacterium; assembly: GCA_003168315.1. Lineage (GTDB taxonomy): Bacteria > Verrucomicrobiota > Verrucomicrobiia > Opitutales > Opitutaceae > Palsa-1447. The sequence goes on along the minus strand of PMSP01000288.1, from coordinate 8,508 downwards.
GAGAGGGCGAGCGCGGCGGCCGCGGCGAGGAATTGGGTTGCGCGTTTCACGGCAGGTATTCGGTCGTCATCACGTCGTCGACGGCAAGCTTTCCCTTCGGGAGAATGCCAAGGTCCTCAAGCTGCCGGATCTGGGTGGCGAACCGCTCGCGCGATATCCGGCCCGTCTGCGAGTCATCGGTGGCGTGGCGCCCGATCACGAGCTTCTCGTCGATGATCATCTTGCGGCAGAAGGCGAGAAAATCGTCGGTGTTCTCGGGGTTGAGCTGCTTCATGAGCGCGTTGGCGGGCGCCGGGTCGCCCTCTATGTAGTCCTTCAGGCCCCGGATGTAGGCGGCCATGAACGCGCGCACGCGCTCCGGGTTCCCCGCAGCCCACGGTCGATTGGCGACCAGCGTCGTGTAGGCGTCGAACCCGGCGTCCCAGGCGTACAGGAACCTCGGGTATTTCGCGCCGCCCTTCACGATGTAGAACGGCTCGGCGATGTAGTAGCCCTGCTGTATGAAATTGCGGTCCGCGATGAAGTTCCCGACCGCGAAGTTCTGCGGGATGATGTTGAAGCTGATGTGGTACTTGCTCTTGAGGTACGGCAGGAACGCCCATTCGGGCCGGGCCATGATAGTCTTGCCGTCCAGGTCCTCGAAGCGCGTCACGGGATTGTCGGCATGCAGCATGAGGACCGAGGGGTCGTTCTGGAACACGGCGCCGATGTCGATCAGGGGGAGTCCCTGCGCCATCGCCAGGAGCGTGTTCGTGCTGTCGGACTGCCCGATGTCAGCCCCTCCGGTGGCGAGCTTCTGCATGACGAACGAGTTCGGGCCGCCGGGGACGAGGGTGACGTCGAGCCCGGCCTCCGTGAAATACCCCTTCGCGAGCGCCTGGTACAGGCCGCCGTGTTCCGGCTGCGGGATCCAGTCCAGCTGGACCGTGATCTTGAACGGCGTAGGGGCAGTGGCAGGAGCCGGCGACTGCCGGGAGCAGCCGCCCGATGCGAGGATAAGCCCGGCGGCCAGCCACGGGCTTAATCTGAGGGGACTCATGCAGCCACAAGCGTAACGGGGGCGCGGCCGCGCCCGCAACTGCGCAGTGCTCGCCGCGCGGGCACCGATTGTGCTATCTGCAGCGGAGTGAACCATCGATATGCGGCCGCCATGGCCCTGAGCCTCATCGCGGCAGCGGCCCCTGCGCGCGCCCTGGAGCTCCATTCACAGAGGAGCTCAAAGTACGACCTCGCCCTGACCGGGAAGATCTCGGGCATCCCGGCCGGCGAGACACGCTATGCGCGGTGGTCGGAACTGCGTTCCCTGCCCACGGCAAAGCTCACGCTCGACGGGGAATTCGTGGGGGGGCCGCAGGTCCTGACGGTCGTCTTCCTGGACGACCTCTGGAAGGCCCTCCCCGTCGCGGCCGGCGCGGACACGCTTCTCGCGAGCTGCGGCGACGGGTACGCTGCAGTCTTCACCTCCGGCTTCATCGCCACGTACAGGCCGTTCCTCGTCCTCGAGATCGACGGGAAGGGACCGGGGGACTGGCCCCCGAAGGGCCTCGACTACAATCCCGGCCCCTACGTGATCACGGTTTCCGCGAACCTGGTCCCGGCCGCCGCGAACTACAGGGACCTGGAGCACAAGAAGCCGTGGGGAGTGACGACGCTCGAGGTCGCCTCCTATCGGGAGCGCTACAGGGCCATCTACTCGGGCAGTTGGGACGCGCTGCCGCCCCCGGCCGCCGACGGCCGGGAGATCTGGGTCAACTCCTGCGCCAGCTGCCACCAGGGGCCCGGCGGCATCTTCGGGGGCACGAAAGCGGGCCGCCCCTTCGAGGTCATCGCCGCGTACGCCGGCTACGACCGGGCGTTTTTCATGAGATATGTCAGGGATCCCAAGTCGCTCGTCCCGTGCGCAAAAATGGAACCGCACCCCAAATATGGGGACAGTGACCTTTCGAACCTGATCGCATTCATCACCGCGGGGCAGAAGGGATAAGCCCCGACCCGGGGTGGTGATTGAGCCCGGTCGGCAAGACGCCTGGCAGTCGCCAGGCGAAGGACCCAAATCACCATGAAACCCATTACCCCGAGCGGCCGAATCTCAGCCGCGTTGATTCTCGGAACCCTCTTCTGCGCAGGGTGTTCCACCCTCATCAAGCAATCCTACCAGGGAGACCCGCAGGCCTCGCAGATGAAGCTCTCGGCCTATTCGGGCACGACCGCTATCTATGGTTCGACGGACCCGGTGGCCGACAGCAGGAAGCTCGTGAGCGAGGAATACGCCCGGATCGGGGTCTCAACATTCAGGAAGGACGGCCGCGTGACATACGCGGAGCTCCAGTCCGAGGCCAACGATGTCGGGGCCGACATCGTCCTCTTCTCGGTGAAATGGTCCGGATCGACGCAGTACCTGCCGCCGGTGGCGCTCAATGCCGACGGGGCGCCCTACACGCTGGCACCCTTTGCAGGCGAAAATTTCGCGGGATCGCCCCCGGGCGCGGCCGCGGTCAGCGGGCAGGACTATGAATACACGCTGAGCTTCTGGAGAAGGGCCCCGAACAGCTGAGCGGCGCGGGCCGGTCGGGGGAGCACACAAAAAAAGGGGGTCCGCAAGGGACCCCCTTCTCCTGATGGAACGCTGGCGGGATCTCAGAGGTGGACCCTGATCGTGATCGAAGCCGAGACCAGAGCCCTGACATAGATCACGTCGTTGCCCGCGAAGCTCGTGTCGATCGGGTCAAGAATGCGATTGTTGGTCAGGTTGGTGATGTTGACGCGGGCATCCCACCTCTTGCTCGGGGCGTAGGCGATGTAGGCGTCAACCTCGTATTCGCTGGGGATGTGCAGCAGGCCCTCGTCATCCTGGTTCTGCCGGCCGATGAAATTCGGGCCGCCGCCGATGTCGAAGCCGTAGGGAAGCTTGTAGTCGACGAACAGGTTGCCCAGAACCGCCGGAACGCCCGCCGCGCGGATGCGCCCGTTCGGAGGGGTGTAATAGTAGGGATTTACAGTCTGGTAGGCGTTGTAGTTGACGGCGCCAATTCCCGTGCCGTGGGTGCCGTCGACCGGGGTCGTCGTCGCATAGGCGTCCAGGTAGTTCCCGGTTTCCTCAAAGAACAAGCCGAAGTCGGTCACGTTCTGGTAGGTCATGTTGGCGTTGATCGAGAGGTGCTTCGTCGGTTGGTAGACGGCGTCCCACTCGATGCCTTCGCTCTTGATGATGGTGTTGGGAATCTGCGTCGTGGCGCGGGGGGCGGGCGGCTGCGGCTCGTTCTTGATCTGCTGGTAGACGGACAGGCCCATGTAGAGCGTGTTGTTCAGGAAGCTCCCCTTGTAGCCCGCCTCGTAGAGGGTCGAGCGGTTGTCGATGTCGGAGGCAACATTGGCCGCGCTCTTGTTGCCGTCGTAGATCCCGCCGAAGTTCGTCTGGCCGTGGATCGCGTCCACCTCGTCATAGGTGATGTAGAACGACTGGGTCTCCGTCACCTTGTAGATAATGCTCGCGAAGTACGAAGGGTCGTTCTTCGACGCATGGTACTGGTAGATGGCGCCGCGGTCGTAATAGATCGGCGCCGGGAGGGAGTAGTAGCCGTAGTAGTTGTAGTACGGGATGGTCCCGTAGATGGTCGAGGAGTCATCGTCGATGTTCACGCCTTGCTGCACCAGTGGCGGGTTGGCGGTGTTGGCGTTGATCGCGTCCTCGCGGAAGCCGAGGATCGCCGAGAGGCTCTTCGTGAATTTCACATCGTCCTGGAAGAACGCAGCGTAGTCCTTGATCGTCGAGTCCTGCATCTCCTGGTAGCTGTAGCCCGGATGCGCGGCTACCTCCAGGCCCGAACCCCACGTGTTGTTCTCGATGGCATAACCCGGGTAGAAGATGTTGTTCAACGGCAGGCTGAGGTCGTAGTAGGAGAAAGGCTCCGAGGAGTAGTCGTCTCCGGATCGGACATACTGGTACTTGAGGTCTATGCCGGTGATGATGCTGTTCTCGATCGGGCCCAGGTTGAACTTGTCATGGAACTCCGTCCGGTCCTGGAGGTTCAGGTTCCTTGGGACCCACTCATCGTACCCGTAAGTCTCGAACTTGTTTGAATGCTCAAGGCCCCAGTAGGCCAGGTTCACGACGTAGGCATCCGAAGAGATGGTGAAGGTGCTTTTCAGCTGGGCCTGGAAGAACTTTGACCGGGCGGTGTCGTTCGGTCCCACGAGCGAGTCGTACGCAGGGAGCTTCACGACATGGGCCTTGGTGGGGTCCACGACCTGGTACGCTCCATCCTGCCCCGAAGGGTAGTTTGTCGCCGGACTGCCGTCCGATGGCAGGTAGACGTCGTAGGGATAGCCGTACTGGGCCAGGACTCCGGTGAATGCCGGGATGGTCGGGCCGGCAATGTAGCCGCCGTTCCAGATGAAATTCTGGGTCACGCGATTTGCTCCCGTGTCCTCGTTGGTGCGGGTGGCGAAGCCCTGCGTCCAGAACTCAAAGTTCACATTCCTCGACATTCGGTAGGTGAGTGCAAAGTAGCCGTCCTGCGTCTGGTCCTTCGCATTGACGTAGTACTCGTCCCCGTATCGGGCCAGATAGCTCACCCGGTAGGCGAGCTTGTCGTTTATGGGGCCGCCGAAATCGAGCGTGTACTGCGGATCGCCGTAGGAATGCCCGCTGGTCCAGGTGCCGAGGGTCGCGGAGAAATCGAGGTGGTCCATGTCGAAGTAGGGCTGCTTGGCCACGAAGTTGACATAACCGCCCGGGCCGTTGCCCTGCGGGCCGAATACCGCCGTGCCGGGACCCTTGACGATGTCCATCGCCTCGACGCCGTTGAAGGACAAGGGAACGCTGTTGCGGGAATACGCGATCTGCTGGCCGTTCACGTAGACCTGGGCCTCGTCACCGCGTATCTGGGGCACGCCGGGGATGCCGTAGTCCGCCGCCGCATAGACGCCCGGCGCGAACTGGCCGAAATCCATGGCATTCTTGACCTGGCGGTCATCCATCCAGGCCTTGTTGACGCTGGAGACCGACCTCGGGATGTCGATGATGTCGCGGTCGTCGCCGTAGACGCTGCTGATGGGTCGGACCGTCGGGAGAATCTGGTTTTCGATCGGGACGTCGCTGACCGTGAATTTCTCCAGCGTCGTCACATTCTGGTCCTCGGCAGCGGTCGACGAATTCGCCCCCCCTGTCGTGGTTGTGGAAGAGGTGGTGGTCGTCGTCGTCGCGGGAGCAGCCGGCGGCGGGGTCGATGACTGCCCGTGCAGCCTGAGGGCGAGGACGCAGGCCGTGCCTAGGATGGCCAGGCGTTTGGCGAAGGTTTTCGTAGTCTTCAGGTACATGTTATCTTTGGTGGTTGTTTGGTATGAGTTTGGGCGAGTTCTAGCACCCCTCGTGCCACGCAGCACTTGCAGCGGCTATATGGGAATCCGTTGAATGAGAATGATATAAGATTCCCTATTGGGCCCCTGACTGAAGCTCCGCTGGCACGAGGTCGAATCGAACAAATTTTTCGAGCGGGATCAATTGCGGAATGATCCTTAGCTGCACCAAAAGCTCATCCAGCCCCTGAAGCCGCCGCCGAGTCATGAGTCCCAGCCGCTCGCCCGCCTCGGGCTTCCCGGAGACGACCTGGTTGTCCCGCATCGCCTTGATGGAATAGTCCATGAACTCGGCCGACATGTTCTCGTTGTCCTTCGCGATCAGGGCCTTTCCCGGGGAGGGGTCGCCCCCCATGAACTCGGCCCATCCCCGGATGCTCGCCGCGACGACCGCCCGGACCTCCGCGGGATGCTCGGCGAGGTAGCGCTGCGTCGTGTAGATGACCCGGTAGGGGCTGAACCCTGAATCCGCGATCAGGAGGGTGCGGGGATGGCCGCCGTTCTTCTCGACGTAGTAGGGCTCGTTCGTCACGAAGCACTGCTGGATGAAGTCCTTGTCCGCCATGAACTGGGCAATCCCGAAGTTCGAGGGGATCAGGTTGAAGTCGATGTGGTAGTGCGCCTTCAGGTATTCGATCCAGTTCGAGCCCTGGACGGCCATGATGGTGCGGTTGTTCAGGTCGGCGAAGGTTTTGACCGGGCTCTCGTCGTGGACGAGAATCGCCTGGGGGTCGCGCTCCATGTAGACGCCGACGATCACGAAGGGGAGGCCCTTCGAGGCCCACACGATCATGTCGTCGCTGCTGCCGATCGCCATGTCCACCTGTCCCGCGAGCACGATCTGGGGCACGAGGACGCCCGGTCCCCCCGGCACGATCTCGACATCGACGCCCGCGTCCCGGTAATAGCCCCTCGCGAGCGCCTGGTAGAAGCCGCCATGCTCGGCCTGGGGGTACCAGTCGGTCTTGAAGCGCACCTTGGGGAGGGCCGCCGAGCCGGTATCCGCCGCCGGCGCCGGCCTGGAACAACCGGCTAGCGCCAGCGCAAGCGACGCCGCGGCCAGGGCGCCGCGGAACCGCAAAAGGTCGGGGACGTGCTTCAATGGTCGGACTGTCTGTAGGACTCGTGCCATTTGTGGAGCGCGAGCCAGCTGAGCGCAATCACCGCCGCCACGAAAATGAACCCCAGGAGGCAGCTCACGGCCGCCGTGGCAAAAAGCGCCCCGATCTGGAACTGGGCGCTGTAGATGATAGTGAGGAAGCCGAGGCCCCCCTGCCCTCCCGCGGAATTCCCGGCAAAGACGTCGCCCACGATCGCCCCGATGGTCGCCAGGGTGCCCGCGATCCGCAGGCCCGTGAAGAAATACGGGAGGGCGGCAGGGACCCGCAGGAGGAAGACCTCCTGCAGCTTGGTCGCCCGGCACATCCGGAAGTAGTCGACGAGGTTGCGGTCGGTGGAGATGAGCCCCTGGGTCGTGTTGACGACCATCGGGAAGAAGCAGATCAGGAACGTGATGATGGTGACGCTCTTCAGGCCCGGGCCCACCCAGAGGATGAGGATCGGCGCCATGACGATGATGGGCGTCATCTGGAGGATCATCAGGTACGGGTAGAAGCTCGCGCGGACGAGGGGCGAGAGCGAGAGGACGAGCGCCATGATGAAGCTGAGCGCGACGGCGCTCCCGAACCCGAGTAGCGCCCCCTCCCCCGTGTTGAGGGCGGCGTTCCAGAGGGCCGGCCCCTTCTCTATGAAGGCGCGGGCCACCTCGTGGGGCGCCGGCAGGAGGAAGCGCTGCTCGGGGCTCATCGCGAGGCAGATGGCGTACCAGATGAGGATCATCGCGACGCCCGTCCCGAGCGGCATCACGTTCGTGAGGACCCGGGAGAACCGACCGGCAGGCCTCGGCGCGCTCATGGCCGGAGGCGCTCCACCGAGCGCAGCATCTTCGAGACCTGGCCCACGAGGGCCTGGTAGGAGGGCGACTGCCGGGTCTCCTCGGTCCTGGGGTAAGGAAGGTCCACCCTCACCTCGGTGTGGATCCTGCCCGGGCTCGCGGACATGACGAGGATCCGGTTGGAGAGGAAGACGGCCTCCGCCACGGAATGCGTCACGAAGAAGGCCGTCCAGGCCAGCTGCTGGCGGATGGCGAGGAGCTCCTCGTTCAGGTGGTCGCGCGTCATCTCGTCCAGGGCGCCGAAGGGCTCGTCAAGGAGGAGGATCCTGGGGGAGACGCTGAGGGCGCGGGCGATCGAGACGCGCATCTTCTGGCCGCCCGAGAGCTGGCGCGGGTAGTAGCCCATCCTGTCGGAGAGGCCGACCAGCGCGAGCGAGCGCCGCGCGACCTCAAAGCGGCTCGCCGGGTCGGCACCCTGCAGGCGCAGGGGAAGCTCGACGTTGCGCTCCACCGTGCGCCACGGCAGGAGCGTCGGCTCCTGGAACACGAAGGAGAGCTTCTCGACGGCGCCCGACGGGACGGCCCCGTCGACGACGATCTGCCCCGACGAGACCGGGTTCAGGCCGGAGATCAGCTTTAGGACCGTCGACTTGCCGCAGCCGCTCGGGCCGATCAGCGTGATGAAGTCGCCCCTCTGCGCCGCAAAGGAGATGTTGTCCAGGATCAGCGGGCCGTCGCCGTAGCGCTTCACGACGTCCGTGAAGGCTACGATGGGAAGGGGGCCGTCCTGCCTCATCGGGCGATTGCCTCCTCGGCGAAGGGGTTGACCGGGTAGGTCTTCATCTTCCCTGGGTTCAGGAGCGCGGCCGGGTCCACCTCGGCCTTGAACGCGCGCTTGTCGGCTATGTTCGGGTGGCGGCCGCCCTCCTCCAGATAGAAGGTGTGCGGGTTGGCGATGAAGACTCCTATCTCGTCGCAGCACCTGAGGATCTCGTTCAGGCGCTCCTCGGACTTGAAGAAGACGAGGGGGATGCCGCCGGCGACGATCGAGTCGGGGTTGTTGGCGACGGCGTTGCCTCGCATCATCTTCGCGTTGCCCGCGGTCCATTCCAGGTGGAACAGGATCTCGCCGGGGAACCTCCTCCTCAGCTCCGCGAACTGCTCCCGGAAGTTCCTGCCGAAGCCCGACTGGAGGTAGGTGATGGTGGGATCCGCCTTGATCGCCCAGAGGGTCGTGTGGTTCCAGGTGTAGTCCG
>PMSP01000348.1 GCA_003168315.1 Opitutaceae bacterium | reverse complement strand
TGGTGCTGCGATGAGCCCGGTGTTGGTGACCGGCGGGTCCGGCTACATCGGCGGCTGGTGCGTCATCGGCTTGTTGCAGCAGGGCTATGTCGTGCGCGCGACGGTTCGCGATCTTGGGCTGGAGGGCGACGTGCGCGCCGCGCTCGGCCCGTGGCGCTCCGCGGGCGACTGGTGGAAGCCGGGCGCATGGGCCGTCGAGACCTGGCGGGTCGAGCTCGAGGCGGGCGGCGTCTACCAGCTTGCGCGGACGGCGGACGGCTGGTCGGTCGAGGGGATGCTGGACTAGGGCGGCCCCCATGGCGTACGTCGAACTCCACGCGCGGAGCGCGTTCTCGTTCCTGCGGGGCGGCTCGCTCCCGGAATCCTTGGTCGCCGAGGCCGCGCGGCTCGGGATGCCGGCCCTCGCGCTCTGCGACCGCGACGGCGTGTACGGGGCCGTCCGGCTCCACATGTCGGGGAAGGAGGCCGGCGTGAGGGCGCTCGTCGGCTCCGAGCTCACGATGGAGGACGGCGCCGTGGTCCCGGTCCTCGTGGCGACCCGGGCCGGGTACCGCGGCCTCTGCAGCCTCCTGACCACGGTGCACCTGAGGGCCGGGAAGGGGGAGGGGCGGGTCGCCTGGGCCGAACTCGCCCGGGCCTGCGAGGGCCTGCTCGCCCTGACCGGCGACGAGGAGGGACCCGTGCGGCGCGCGTGGCTCGAGCACGGGCCGGCGGCCGCGGCCGAGGCGGCCGCCAGGATGGAGGCGATCTTCGGGCCGGACAGGCTCTACGTGGAGATCCAGCGCCACCGGGTCCCGGGCGAGGAGCGCTGGAACACCTTCCTGGTCGACTGGGCCCGGGCCCGGCGCCTGCCGCTCCTCGCGACGAACGGCGTCCTCCACGCGGTCCCGGAGGCCTCGTGCGTCGTCGACGTGTTCACGTGCCTGCGCCACCACACGACGCTGGACGCCGCGGGGCGCAGGCTCGCCTTCAACCGCGAGCGCCACCTGAAGACCCACGCGGAGATGGCGGCGCTGTTCGCGGACCTCCCCGACGCGGTCGAGAACGCCGCGCGGCTCGCCGGGCGGCTCGAGTTCACGCTCGCGAACCTGGGCTACAGGTTCCCCGACCACCCGGTGCCCGCCGGCGAGTCGCAGGACTCCTTCCTGAGGAAGATGACGTACTTCGGGGCCCAGCAGCGCTACGGCAGCGTGGTGGGCGACGTGCGGCGCCAGCTCGAGCGCGAGCTGGCCCTCATCGCGAAGCTCGGCTTCAGCGGGTACTTCCTGATCGTCTGGGACCTCTGCGCCTTCGCGCGCGAGCGCGGCTCGCTGGTCCAGGGCAGGGGGAGTGCCGCCAACAGCGCGGTATGCTACGCCCTGGGGATCACGGCCGTCGACCCGATCGAGAGCAAGCTGCTCTTCGAGCGGTTCCTCTCGGAGGGGCGGACGGACTGGCCGGACATCGACCTCGACCTGCCGAGCGGCGAGCGCAGGGAGGAGCTCATCCAGGAGGTGTATAGGCGGTACGGCCGCAGGGGCGCCGCGATGACGGCCAACGTGATCACCTACAGGGGCCGGAGCACGATCCGCGAGGTGGGTAAGGCGTTCGGGTTCCCGGACGACGCCCTCGACCGCTTCTCGAGCCTCTACCACGGCGGCGACCTGCCGCAGACGCTCGAGCTCGGGGAGCAGCTGCGCATGGCGGGGGTCCCCGACGCGCACCCGAGGCTGCGCGCCCTCATCGAGACCTGCGGGCGCGTCCGCGGCCTGCCGCGGCACCTGGGCCAGCATTCCGGGGGGATGGTGCTCAGCTCGGGCGACCTGGACCAGTTTGTGCCGCTCGAGAACGCGCGGATGCCGGGGCGCTCGGTCCTGCAGTGGGACAAGAGCGACATCGAGGACATGGGCCTCCTCAAGGTGGACCTCCTGGGGCTCGGGATGATGGCCGCCCTCCAGGACGCCTGCGAGATCTGCGCCCGCCGCGGCCAGCCGGTCGACCTGGCGCGGCTCCCGAAGGACGACCCCGCCGTCTTCAGGATGATGCAGGAGGCCGACACGATCGGGGTCTTCCAGATCGAGAGCCGGGCGCAGATGTCGACGCTCCCGCGGATGAAGCCCGAGACCTTCTACGACCTGGCGGTCGAGGTGGCGATCATCCGGCCCGGGCCGATCCAGGGGGACGCCGTGAACCCCTACCTGAAGCGGCGCACCGGCGAGGAGCCCGTGACCTACCCGGACGAGCGCGCGCGACCGATCCTCGAGCGGACCCTCGGAGTCGTCCTCTTCCAGGAGCAGATCCTCAGGCTCGCGATGGAGCTCGGGGGGTTCACGGCCGCCGAGGCGGACGAGCTGCGCCGGGCGATCGGCTTCACCCGCTCCCAGGAGCGGCTCGACCGGATGAAGGCCAGGCTCGAGGTCGCCTTCAGGAAGAACGGGGTGAGCGAGCCGGCCGTCGCGTACCTGATCAAGTCGCTCGCCTCGTTCGCCCTCTACGGGTTCCCCGAGTCGCACGCGATCAGCTTCGCCCTGATCGCGTACTCGAGCTCGTGGCTCAAGGTGCACAGGCCGGCCGCGTTCTACGCGTCGCTCCTGAACTGCCAGCCGATGGGGTTCTACTCCCCGGCGACGCTCGTCCAGGACGGCCGGCGCCACGGCATCACGTTCCTGCCGGTGTGCGTCCTGGCCTCCGACGCGAAGTGCCGGGTGGATTCGGACACCACCGTGCGCCTCGGGATCGGGAGCGTGCGCGGCGTGCGCGCCGCGTCGCTTGAGTCGATGATAGCCGCCCGCGCGGAGCGGGCGTTCGCCTCCCTCGCCGACTTCCTCAGGCGGACGACGTTCAGCGCGGCGGAGCGCCGGGTCCTGGCCGGCGCTGGCGCGCTGAACGCCCTCGCCGACCACCGGAGGGCGGCCCTCTGGCGGGTCGAGGCGTTCCACGGCGGCGACGACCTGTTCCGGCACGCGCCGGACGACGGCGAGGAGGCGCTCTCGCCCCTCGAGCGGATGACGCTCCTTGAGCGCCTGAGGGCCGACTACGTGCACCTCTCGCTGACGACGGGGGCGCACCCGATGAGGATCGCCCGCCCGATGCTGGAGGGGGTCCGGCCCGCGGCCGAGCTGAAGGACGCGCGGGCGGGGGAGCGCGTCAAGATCTGCGGCTCGGTCATCACCCGCCAGCGGCCGGGGACGGCGAAGGGGTTCTGCTTCATCACGCTGGAGGACGAGACCGGCCTCGCGAACGCGATCGTGCGGCCGCGGCTCTTCGAGGAGGCGCGCCTCGTCATCAACCTCGAGCCCGCGCTCGTCATCACGGGGCGCCTGCAGAACGAGAAGGGCGTGATCCACGTCATGGCCGAGGAGATCGCCGGGATGCCCGAACTCGGGCTGCCCGCTAACGCGTCGCACGACTACCACTGACCTGGGGCAGGCCGGACCGGGATTGCACTTGCGGGCCGGCGCGGGCAATACCTGGCCCCTGGAACTGCATCTTCGGGAGGGCCCGGGACGTAGTGAAACGACATGACACGCCGACTCCTCCTCGCCGCACTCGCCATCCTCGGGGCCTCCCGCGCACGGGCGGCCGACGCCATCGCCTGGCAGCCCTGGTCGGACGCGGCGTTCGCGACCGCGAAGCGGGAGCACAAGTTTGTGATCATGGACCTCGAGGCCGTGTGGTGCCACTGGTGCCACGTCATGGACGAGACGACCTACAAGGACCCGAAGGTGATCGCCCTGATGGGCTCCCGCTACGTGTCCGTCCGAGTGGACCAGGACTCGCGACCCGACCTCGCGAACCGCTACGAGGACTACGGGTGGCCGGCGACCATCGTCTTTGCCGCGGACGGGAGCGAGATCGTGCGGCGCCGCGGGTACCTGAACCCGGCCGAGATGGCCTCGATGCTGCAGGCGATCATCGACGACCCCTCGCCGGGCCCCTCGGTCACGTCGCTTGCGGGGCCGGCGCCCGCATCGGGGGCCAAGCCGTCCGGCGCGGCGACGGCCGAGATGAGGGAGAGGCTCGTGGCCGGCTATGACCGCTCGGTCGGGGGCTGGAGCGTCGAGCACCGCTTCCTCGACGCCGACAACGTCGAGTACTGCCTGCGCGCCGCGTCCCGCGGCGACACCGACGCCGACGCGGTCGCCCGCGACATGCTGAGGCTGGAGCGCCAGCTCATCGACCCGGCCTGGGGAGGCGTCTACCAGTACTCCGCCAACGGCGACTGGGTGCACCCGCATTTCGAGAAGATCATGATGGTCCAGGCGGACAACCTGCGGATCTATTCCCTGGCCGCGGAGCTATGGCCGGCCTGGGGATACGGGGGCGCGGCGGCGCAGATCGCCCATTACCTCAAGGCCTTCCTCGAGAGCCCCGAGGGATCGTTCTACACGAGCCAGGACGCGGACCTCGTCCCGGGCGAGCACTCGGCCGAGTATTTCTCTCTGGAGGATGCGGAGCGCAGGGCCCGCGGCGTCCCGCGGGTCGACATGCACCGCTACGCCCGCGAGAACGGTTGGGCGATAGTAGCCCTGTGCGCCTATTCGGGCGCGGCGGGCGACCGCGACGCGCTGGGGGATGCGGTCCGCGCGGCGGATTGGGTGCTCGCGCAGCGCTCGCTCCCCGGCGGCGGGTTCCGCCACGACGCGGCCGACGCGGCCGGGCCGTTCCTCGGGGACACGCTGTCCATGGGGTCGGCCTTCCTTTCCCTGTACGAGGCGACGGGGGACGCGGCCTGGCTCACCCGCGCGCAGGCGGCGGCCGACTTCATCCGGGCGCATTTCGGCAGGGGGGACGAGCCTGGCTACGCCTCCTCGGACACGACGACGCAGTCCTTCCCGAAGCCGCTGCCGGAGTTTGACGAGTCGGTCGCCCTCGCCCGGTTCGCGAACCTCCTCGGGCACGCGTCGGGCCGGGCGTCCGACCACGCGCTTGCCGAGTCGGCCCTGCGCTGGGCCGAGTCCCCGGACAACCTGGACCACCGGGGGCTGTACACGGGCGGCCTTCTCCTCGCCTCGGAGGAGCTGAAGACGGAGCCACTCCACGTGACGGTCGTCGGCGCGAAGGACAGCCCGGTCTCCCAAGCCATGTTCGCCGAGGCGCAAAAGGCGGCTACGGCGTACAGGCTCATCGAATGGTGGGACAGGCGGGAGGGGCCGCCGCCCCGTGGCGAGTCGATCTTCCCCGATCTCGATCACCCCGCCTCGTACCTCTGTGCGAACGGCGCCTGTTCATCGCCGATCCCGGACTCCAAGGCGCTGGCGCGGCGGCTCACCAAGGTGATCGCCGCGGCCGGCGGCGAATAGGCCCGCACCCTCGCGGCCTCGCCGCAGGGCCCCGGGCGCGGCGGGACCGAGTCCGGCTGGGGATCGTGGAACGCGGCGCAGAGCGCCATGAGCGCGACGGCGATCGCCACGACGAGCGAGATCGCCGGCAATTCCATCGACCTGCTGGGGGCCGCGGGCCCTCTCATGACGCCGTCCCCTGCAGGCTGAACCGTCCCCGATAGCCGGTCGGCGTGATCCCGAACCTGCGCTCGAACGCGCGGCGGAACGAATCGGCGCTGGCGAAGCCGACCGTGTCGGCAACGCCCTCAACCGAGGCGCTGTCGGAGGAGAGGAGCCGGCGCGCCTCGTTCAGGCGCAGGACCTCGACGAAGCCGGCGGGCGTGTCGCCGAACACCTGCTTGAAGCGGCGGCTAAATTGCCTCGCGCAGACGCAGGCGCGGCGCGCGAGCGCCTCGACCGAGAGGTCCTCCCGCAGGTGGCCGGCCATCCACGCGGCGACTTCCGAGAGCCGGTCGGTGGAGCGGCTCTGGAACCTGAGCGGCTCGGAGAACTGCTCCTGGCCGCCGGGGCGCTTCATGTAGACGACCAAGATGCGCGCCACGGCCAGGGCGGCCCGCGCGCCCAGGTCCTCCTGCACGAGCGCGAGGCAGAGGTCTATCCCGGAGGTGACGCCCGCCGCCGTGTAGAAGGGACCGTCCTTCACGTAGATCGAGTCGGGCTCGACTTTCAGCCTCGGAAACCTGCGGGCGACGTCCGCCGCGAAGTGCCAGTGGGTCGTGCCCCGCCTGCCGTCGAGAAGCCCCGTCGGCGCGAGCCCGTAGATGCCCGTGCAGACGGACACGACGCGTCGGATTCGCCCCGCCCGGGATTTCACCCAGGCGGCGACCCGGGCGTTCGTGGCGGGATCGCGCAGGCCGTGCCCTCCCGGGATGATCAGCGTGTCGAGGGCGGGCGCGTTCCTGAGAGACCTCGCCGGCTTGAACATGAGGCCCGAGTCGCTCCGGAAGGCCGTCCCGGTGACCCCGATCAGCACGATCTCGTAGGCGGGCCCCTCCGCGGGGTTCGAAGCAAGGCCGCATGCGGTCGCGAACACGTACGCCGGCCCGGCGATGTCGAGGGAGGTCACGTTTTCGAATCCGAGGATGCCTATTCGCCTGGGGCTCATGCTTGTCGTGTTGGGTTCAAGCCTACCCGTTTTTTCCCGGGTCCGATATGACATTATTCCGACAATTCCGGACATTCGGTCGGCAGCGGCCGCCGACACCGCTTGAAAAACCCCGCAGTCGGATCCATGGGTGGGGGAGAGCCCCTCTGGTTCAGCTGCCAGGACCCAAAAACCCCATGATGACTCCCCGCATCCTGATTGCCGCCTGCCTGTTCACGACCGCGGCGGCGCCTGCGCGCCCCGCTGACCAGCCCCTGCAGCGGCTCCCGCGCAGCACACCCGAGGAGCAGGGGGTGCCGGCGGCGGCCATCCTGGGCTTCGTCGAGGCGGCGGAACAGAAGGTGGACGCCCTTCACAGCATCATGATCGTCCGCCACGGCCACGTCATTGCGGAAGGCTGGTGGAATCCCTACAGCGCCGACAAGCGGCACGTGCTGTTTTCGCTCAGCAAGAGCTTCACCTCGACAGCCGTCGGCCTGGCGGTCGCGGAGGGCAAGCTGAGCCTCGACGACCCGGTCCTCAAGTTCTTCCCCGAGGAGGCGCCGGCGACTCCCAGCAAGAACCTCGGGTCCATGCGGGTGAGGGACCTCCTCAGGATGTCGAGCGGGCAGCGCGCCGATGACCTCAAGGACTTCCCGTTCACGGGCACCCCAAGCCTCGTGAAGACCTTCCTCGAGCTCCCGGTGCCGGATATCCCGGGCACCCACTTTGTCTACAACACGGCGGCAACCTACATGCTCTCGGCCATCGTCCAGAAGGTAACAGGGCAGACCGTCCTCGACTACCTGCAGCCCCGGCTCTTTGTGCCTCTCGGCATCGCCGGCCCGACGTGGGACGCCAGCGCGCAGGGGATCTC
>PMSP01000365.1 GCA_003168315.1 Opitutaceae bacterium | reverse complement strand
ACCCTGCGCTCGATAGCGATCCCATCGCCTCAGCAGCATAAAAAGGCGTTTTTCAGGACCGACTAGGTTAGCTTTTATGCTTGAGCGGTCAAGCATATATTATATATTTTGTTTTTACTCTCCGACGGGGCGGCTTGACGGCACATAGCACCGCCGGTAATGTCAGTTTATGCAGATGGCTCCCTAACCTGAAGAATCGATAACCCCTCAAGAATGGCAGGGGGTTAAGGAGCTAATAGATGAGCTGGAGCAAGATGCTCAATGCGAGTTGTTTGTAAAATCCCTTTTCCAATGGGATTTGGCGGTGAAATACTTCAGGAAGGTAGAGCTTCGCAGGATCATTCTCGGAGAGCCGAAGGAGGAAGACCTCAGGTTTCATGCAATGTGCCTTAATGCCTTAATGGCGGTTGGAAACGCTTTGCTCCTTAAAGCTAAAACCCTAAAGGACGGATATTTGGCATCTATAAATATCACCTATTCCCAAATTGATGCATACGTTGAGGAACTCTCCCAGAGTTACCGCGAATGGCATCACGGCTTCACTAAAAAAGAAGTCGGAGACCTGAAGGCCCGCATTTTCGGTGGCGCGGCCTGAAGTTATAGCACGCCTGCACGAGGCAAAATTCGAACTTCGTATCCGAGCCGGATCAAAGAAGGATACCCTGCTTGAGCGCTATCGCTCCATACTTCAAGAGGCGGCTGATCTGTACCAGACAACAGGCGCGCAAATAGAAGCCGCCGTCGCTAGCGATTTTGGTGATTGGGTGAGGCAGGAACGATTGCCTAAAATGCCCCCAAATAGCCTGGACTCATAAAGATTTATTCCATCTCGCTTTAGCGGCTTTTTCAGCAATTTCTTTTCGCCTAGCCTTGGTCATGGACTCGGCCCGCGCTTTCCCGCCTTTCTGACCACCGCGCCGCCCCATTTCCTGCATCAGCTGCTTTCGGAGTGCTGCGTTATCTAATGCCGAAGAAACATCGCTAAATGGGGCAGTTGTGCCGTCCGTCGTCTGTCGCATGATCGAAAACGCCGAGACATTAGGGTCTTTAGAGCTTGAGCGGTTAGGCATCTCCAACGAAACGAAATCGGCGTTCACGGGTCAAGCGCTCGCGGGAGCTTCCGGTTCAGCTTCTGAGCGATTCGCCCAAGGACTGACTGTCCACGATTATGCTTAATCCAAAGGGGCTTGGAGCGTTTTTGGGGCTTACGGAAGAACTCGGGGCACCTGCGAATATTTAGCTCGGGTTCGCACTCGTTCAGGCAGTTGGATCCTCCGTTACGGGCCTGATAGACTGGCTTGGGGGCTCTCGGCTCGCAAGGTGGCCAAGGAATGCCCCCGCAAGCCTTGAAGCGGCTTTTAAGCAGGTTGGCGCGTTGCTCTCGGGTCATGTGCCAAACGTGTGCCCGACGGCCAGCTATTCCAGCTGAAATCCACATACTGACCACTGCCCGGACCACTACACCCTTGACTCGCCATCGTCCGTTTGAGTCCATGGCCGGCTCCGAACATCACATAGACCATGGCCAACACCCAATCCGCTATCAAGGCAGCCCGCAAGACGGTGCGCCTGACCCTCCGCAACAAGGCGGTCAAGACCCGTTTGAAGACGCTCCACAAGGCCTTTGGCGCGGCGGTGAAGGCCGGCGACGCGGCGAAGTCGAAGGCGGCCGGGATCGCCTACGTTTCCGCGATCAGCAAGGCCGTGAAGTCCGGCGTCGTCCACAGGAACGCCGCCTCCCGCGCGAAGTCGCACGCGGCGAAGTACGTGCTCGCGAAGTGACGCCGATTTTGGGATGGCTCCGTGCCATCCCAAGTTGAAGACCCATCCCGGCGCAGAACTGTTCTTCTCGCGTTTCGCCGACGGCGATTGGCGCGGGATCGTGCGCCCCTGGCTCGAGTCGGGCCGCGGCCGCCTCGCCCGCTCGATCGTGGTCGCGCCCACGCGGGGACAGACCCAGGCGCTGAAGCAGAGATGCCTGGAGGAGGAGGTCGCCCTCCTCGGCGTCGAGTTCCTGACGCCCTCCCTCGCAAGGAAGAAGCGGGGAGCCGCCGCCAGCCTGGGCAGGAGCCTCGAGCTCCTCATCCTTCGAACCCGGATTGCGGAGCGCCTGGGGCCGATGGGCCCCGACGACCCCGCCCGCGGCCTATGGAGGAGCCTGGAAAGCGACCTGGAATCGGCCTTGGACGACTTCGAGAGCCTGATCCGGGCCGGCTTCACGGCCGAGCAGTTCCCGCGGCCGGAGCTGAGGCAGGTGTTCGGCGAGATGGCGGCGTGGATAGGGGCGCGCGGCTACGCGCTCGCACCGGTGCGGGACAAGGCGGAGTCGGAGGATCCGCCGGAGGGGGCTCCCAGGGTCGCCGACAGGCTCCTCGTCATGGCGGGGGGGGCGGAGGGGTGGGGGGAATTCTTCGGCTTGGTCGCCCTTGCCTGGCGCTGCGACACGGTCCGGGTCGCCGTCGCCGAGCCGGATTTCGCCGGAAGGAGCGCGGCCGACGAGGAATGGGTCGGGGCCTGGGAGAAGGCGCTGGGGGTCGAGGCGGGGCCCATCGACGCCGAGGACCCGCAGGAGACTTGCTCGGCCGTCGCGGAGCTCTGGTCCGGGGCGGGCGGGTCGGCCGACCGCGCGGGCGCGATGGTCGGAGTTTCGCGCTCGGACGAGATGGGACTTGTCGCCGCCGCGGTCGAGCGCTTCCTTGCGGAGGGCTCCGAGAGCGTCGCCGTCGTCTTCCCCGGGGCGGGCTCGGCGCATGCGAGGCTGGTCGGCCTCCTTGAGGAGAGGCATGTCGCCTACGCCGACCTGATAGGGACGGCCGGCACGCCGCCCGTCGACGTCCGGATCCAGCGCGCCCTCGCCGACTTCTACGAGAGGGGCGGCAGGTTCGAGGAACTGCTCGCCCTCTGGCCGCTCCTGGCCTCGCAGAACCTCGTGAGCCTCTCCCCGGGCCAGGCGAGGGACGGGTGCCAGCGGCTCTTCGACGAGGCGCAGTCCCATGGGGTGGCGCCCCACGTGGAACGCCTCGCGGCCTCGGACAAGGACGACTGGAGGGAGATTGGGATGGTCGCCCGGCTCCTCATGCCCCCTTGGCCGGCGATGCTGGCGGCCGGTGACGCCGTCGGCCGCTTTGAGGCGGCCAGCGCGAGGCTCTCCGTGACCGAGAACCCCGCCGGGTGGTCCGTCCTGCGCGAGTTCGCGGACAAGTCGGCCGAGCCGATGCCGGCGGCCGCCCTCCTGGAGGCGATCCGCTCCTTCCTCCCCGAGAAGGCCCCCGCGGCCACTGCGCCGGGCAGGAGCGTCTTTGCCAGGGTGACCCTCACCACGTGCCGGCGCGCCGCGGGGGTCGCCTGGTCGGACACCATCTTCACGGAGGCGAACGCCGGGATCTGGCCGGTGCCGAGGGAGCCGAGCGCGTGGCTGGGGGACGAGGAGCGCGGGAGCCTCGAGAAGTCAGCGGGCCGGGTCTCGCTCGGCCTTCCCCCGAGCGACGCCAGGGCGGCCCTTGAGCGGCGGCTCTACTGCGCCATTGCCAGGGACACGAGGCGCCGCGTCCTCTTCAGCGCGGCGCTCTTCAGCGAGGAGGAACCCGAGGTGAGGCTCGGCCCGAACGCATGGCTCGAGAGGGTGATGTGGGCCAAGGGCCTGCTCCCGGAGGCGGAGGGAGGAAAGGATGCGTTCGAGGCGATGGCCGGGGGGGACCGGGGGAAACGGGCCGCCGGGACGGTGGGGATCCCGGGAGACTGGCTGGGCGTCTGGGAGCGGCGGCGCAGGGCTTCCGAGCCCTTTGACGAGTTCTTCCTTGGCGACCCGGGGGGCGCCCGGCCGGCTCGCCTTTCGGCGAAGCAGGTCGAGCGCGGGGTGGTCGATCCCGCCACCCTCTGGTTTGACGCGGTGCTGCGCATCCGCCGGGTCGAGTGGCGCCCATTCGCGCGCGCGAGAAGAAAGGCGGTCGGGGAAACCGTCCACCGCGTCCTGGCTGCGGCCCTGTCGGGAATCCCCATAGAGGGCGCCTTCAGCGAGTTTCCCGCGCGGGAGACCGCGGAGGCCGCGCTCGCCGTCGAGCTCGCGGGCCTCCGGTCGCGGTGGCCCTCGGACCGGTACTGGGATTCGTTCCACATGGACGTCTCGCGCGCCTCGCGCGAGCTCCTCGCCCGCGTCTACCAGCTGCCGCCTGCCCCTTTCTGCGCGATCGAGGCCAGGCTTCCCGACGGGGCGACCATCCCGGTGGGCGCGGGGCGGCGCGCCGCCGTCGGCGGCCGGATGGACCTTGTCCTTTCCGACCGCCCGTCGTGGGGGGGCGCCAGGGTCGAGATCGTCGACTTCAAGACGGGCGGCGACGCGGGGCTTTCGGCCAGCCGCATGGCTTCCGGCGGCGCGTCGCTCCAGCTCGGCGTCTACCTCGAGGCCGCGCGCTCCCTCGGCGCCACCGGCAACGTGTGGATGCTGAAGCCCGAGGACCCGCCGAGCGTGATGGCGACGGCGGAATTGGAGGCCGCCTGCGCGAAGCTCTCGGTCATCGGGGACCACCTGGAGACCGGCGTCTACGGGGCGCGCACGGCCGACCGGACGGAGTTCACGCACGGCTTCGAGTGGCCGCTCGCCTGCGCGCCGATCGCGGCGGCGATCCTGGACGCCAAGTTCGCGGCGACCTTCGGGTCCGGGGCGGAGGCCCGGGCCGAGGCCGCGGAGGAGGCCAGGGATGAATAGCGCCCCGTCGGACCAGGGCGCCCGCGACCGGTTCACGGCCGAATGGGCGGTCAACTTCGCCGTCGTCGCGAACGCCGGCTCCGGCAAGACGACGGCGATCTCCGAGCGCCTGGCCGCGCTTGCGCTCTCGGAGGAGGGCGCCGGGATGCTCGCGCGCACGACGGTCGTCACGTACACGAAGAAGGCGGCCGCCCAGATCAGGCAGCGGGCCCGCACCGTCCTCCTGCGCCGCATGGCCGACGGGGACCGGAGGGACGCGGAGCCGCTGGCGCGGCTGGAGCGGGTCTTCTTCGGGACGATCCACAGCTTCTGCCTCCTCCTCGCGCGCCGGCACGGCAGCACGCTTGGCGTCCACCTGAACCCCACGCTGGTCGAGGAGGATGACGACGCCTTCTGGCAGGAATTCCTGGAGCAGGACCCGATGACGTTCTCCTCCCTGCCCGCGCCGCAGGTCGGTAGGTTCCTGCGCCACGAGTCGCTGGACGTGATCTTCGAGCTCGCCCGGGACCTGGACCTCGCCGCGGCGCGGCGGCTCCTCGTCGACCCGCCCGCCGCCGCCGCGCCCCCGCCTTCGGCCGCGGCGCTCGCGCAGATCCGGGACGCCTCTGCGAGAAGGGGCAAGCCGGCCGATGCCCTCGCCCGGAACAAGGCCACGGCGGCCGGGTGGATGGCGCAGCTCGGGCGGGACTCCGAGCGGCTTCCCATCCCGGAGCCCTCGGGGGAGGCCGGCGGGATCCAGGAGCTCTACCGCCTGCTCTTTGCCCCGCTCAAGGGATGGCTCGCCCAGGCCGGCGGTGTCCTCGCCGCGGAGCTTTCGCTCCGCTTCAGGACCTGGCGAGCGGAGCGCGGCATCCAGACGTACGCCGACCAGCTTGAGACCGCGCTCGCCGTCCTCGGGGACGATAGCGCCGCCCAGGACGTTGTACAGGATGTGTTCGTCGAGTTGTGGAGCCACCCCGACCGGTACGATCCCGCTGCCGGGACGCTGCGCACTTAC
>PMSP01000394.1 GCA_003168315.1 Opitutaceae bacterium | reverse complement strand
GATCTCGGCCCTGGCCGACGCGGCGCCGACGCCCCTCGCGAACGGGGCCATCTCCCCGGCGACCGCCAGGGTGGCGCTCGTGCAGATGACGCTCACCCCCGCACCGAACAGGCAGCGCTCAAGCTCGGGGGCGACGTCGACCGGCGCGCTCCTCAAGGTCACGATCGTCTGCTTGCGGCCCCCCCGCTCGGCCCAGTACACGTGCCCGGCGTTCGAGAGGCCGAGCCACTCGTCAACGCCGCCCCGGATCGCGCGGAGCCTGGCCCGCTGCTCCAGGAGCTCGTCCCGCTCGCGCCCATCCTCGAGCGAGTCGGCGATCCTGGCCACGGAACGCTCGAGCGCAGCGAGCGGCTCGGCGATGAGGGATTCCGCGACGCCCGCCTCACGGACGCGCACGACCGGACGCTCGGACAGGAGCGTCCCGGCGAGGAATCCGAAGAACTGGCCCGAGGCGTCGAGCGTGTCGGCGACCTTCTGCCGGAGGTCGGGGTCGGCGCGCTTCTTCATGATGCCGCGCCGCGTCCTCGGGTTGTAGAGGTGCTTGAGGGTGCGCTCCACCCCGAGGCTGCTGATCCCGAGGCCAAAGCTCTCCTCCGCGACCTCGCCCACGGTGTGCGCCTCGTCCAGGACGACGAAGTCGCCCGCGAATAGGACGCCGGAGGCGTCCGGCCCCGCGCCCTGCGCCCTCGCACCGCCCGCGCTTATGAGGGAAAAGAGGAGCGCATGGTTGACGACGATCACCTGCGCGGACCTCACGCGCGCCCGCGCCCTCTGGTAGAAGCAGCGGTCGCAGTCGCAGTTGCGCCGGGAGCAGGACGAGGAGTCCGCGTTCACGGCGTCCCACACGTCCGCGTTCGGCGGAGGCTGCAGGTCGTGGCGCAGCCCGGTCGCCGTGGTCTCGGCCCAATCCGCTATCCGCTGCAGCTCGGCGTATCCGGCGTCGTCGAAGAGGCTCGCCCGCTCGGCGAGGGCGTGGGACAGCCTCGATGTGCACAGGTAGTTGGACTTGCCGACGAGGACGGTCGAGATGAATCCGGCATACCTCGCGAGATCCGGCGCGGAGCTGAAGAGCGTCCGGCAGAGCGGCAGGTCCTTCTTGTCGATCTGCTCCTGGAGCGAGATCGTGTGCGTCGAGACGATCATCTGCCTCCCGCAGTCGGTCGCATGGATGATCCCCGGGACGAGGTAGGCGAGGGACTTGCCGATCCCCGTCCCGGCTTCGAAGAGGAGCGCCTCATCATCGCGGAACGCCGCGGCGACGGCGTTCGCCATCCTCTCCTGTCCGGGCCGGTGCTCGAGGCCCAAGTTGGCCTGGAGCCACCCCCCTTCCGAAAAGATCCTCGCAGCCAGCTCCGGCGCCCGGGTGGGGGGCGGCTGCAGGGGCGCTGTGTCGTCGCGGATTCCGATCATCGGCTGTTTCCAGCCGACAATTTGGGCGGTGGGCTCCCGAACGGAAGCCGCAATTGGCCCCTAGTCCCCGATCCAGACGAGGTCGCCGACGCGCACCTCCTCGTAGAGCTCGATGATGTCCCCATTGCGCATGAGGATGCACCCGGCGCTGATCGGCTCCCCGATCCGGTCCTCGCGCTGGGTGCCGTGGATGTAGACGTACCTGCTGAAGGTGTCGACGTTGCCCCCGAGGTTGACCCCGGGCTCGAGACCGCGGAGCCAGAGTATCCGGCTCGTGATGAGGTTGCGGCTGTAGGCCTCGCCATCGGGGATTTCCGAGAAGTGCCGGCCGGTCGGGACGCGCGCCTTGAAGACCATGCCGATCGGCTGGCCCGCGCCAATCCTCTCCGCGATCTCATGGAGCCCGCGCGGAGTCCCGAGGGAATTGGCAATGTTTGATGGGGGTCGCTTGGAAGTCGATATGGCATATGATCTTGCGACGGATCCCTTCCTTCGGAACTGGAGGGTCGAGCGTCCAATCCGCACCAGGAGCACCCGGTCTGCGGGCTTGATGCCAAGCGCAGAACGGGTTTTGTTAAACGATTCCCAGGACGAATCTATGGAAAAGACGGCATCCTTCACGGTCGGCATCGTCGGCGCCACGGGCGCCGTCGGTCAAGAGCTCGTGCGCCTGCTCGAGGCCCGCGCCTTTCCCATCTCGTCCCTGAGGCTGTTCGCCTCGGCCCGGTCGGTCGGCAGGAGCGTTGAGTTCAGGGGCGGCAAGGTTTCCGTGGAGGAGGCGAAGCCGGGCGTCTTCGGCAACATCGACGTCGCCTTCTTCGCCGCCGGCGCCCCGGTGACCCGGGCCCTGGCGCCCGACGCCGTCAGGGCCGGCTGCCTCGTGATCGACAAGAGCTCGGCGCTCAGGCTCGACCCCGACGTGCCGCTCGTCATCCCGGAAATCAACCCGCAGGCCCTGAAGATCCACAAGGGGATCATCGCCAACCCCAACTGCTCGACCGCCGTCGCCCTCATGGGAATCTGGCCCCTCCACAGGCGCTTTGGGCTGAAGCGGCTCATCGTCGCATCCTACCAGTCAGTCACCGGCGCAGGGGTCGAGGGCGTCCGCGAGCTCGAGGCTCAGACCGTTGCCCATGTGAGGGGCACGGAACTGCAGCACAAGGTCTTCCCGCACCAGATAGCATTCAACGTGATCCCCCAGGTCGACAGCTTTGGGCCGAACGGCTACACGGGTGAGGAGACGAAGATCATGCTCGAGAGCCGGAAGGTGCTGGGCCTGCCGCAGCTTCCCGTCTCGGCAACGTGCGTCCGCGTTCCGGTCGTTCGCGCGCACTCCGTCGCGGTCAACGCCGAGTTCGAGCGTCCCGTGAGCGTCGCCGAGGCCCGCGATGCCGTCGCGGCCTTCCCTGGCGCCCAGCTCGTGGACGAGCCCGCCGCGGGGAAGTACCCGACACCGCTTGATTTCAGCGGGAAGGTGAAGTGCGGCGTGGGCCGAATTCGCATCGATACGGCGCTTACCAACGGCCTGGCCTTCTGGGTCAGCGGGGACAACCTGTGGAAAGGGGCTGCGCTCAACGCGGTTCAGATCGCGGAGCTCATGGTTCGTGACGGCATGCTGAGACCGAGGGCCGCGTTTGCGTCGGTCTGATTGGAATGGACGCCTAGCTCAGTTGGTTAGAGCACCTCGTTTACACCGAGGGGGTCGGGGGTTCGAGTCCCTCGGCGTCCACCATTTTAGTCCTTCATCATGAAGGACTAAAGTTTAAGTCGAAGCTAGGTTGCCCAGTTGACTGGACAACCTAAACATGAAGAAAGCGAAATTCCTCGTTACCCGGTTCACCAATCGAAACGGAATAGTCTCCTGGCGCGTGGAAGGAAGGCTCGCGGGCGTCCGCATTCGCAAGAATCTTAAAACTAGGGAAGAGGCCATGGCCGAGAGAGCCGCACTCGAAATGAACTCGATAAAGGCCACCTCGGGCTTGCGCCCCGCGGTCAACGTAAGTGCTCGTCATTCACGCGGGATGGCTGCGTGGGTGGCAGTGCACCTACCTGCATTCTTCTGTGACCGGCTCCTCGCTATTGCAAAAGGTACACTTCGACCAGCCCTACACCGGTAGATCCATTGATGCCTCCTAGCTCGACGGTGTAGGCACCCGGAGGCAGTGTCGCCACCATTGCGCAATCCGCCGATCCGTTTGGCAGGGGGAAGGCCCCAACTTCGATCATATCGGATGCAGTTGCCTGGCGAAAAAACCCATTGGCTACCAAGGAACCCGAAACCAAGGCGTTGCCCCATCCCGTGCCGCTTTCCACCAAATTATTTGCCGAATCATAGAGCCCGATTGTGGGCTGCTGTAATGGGCCCGATACACCGAATGGCGCCAATGCCGGCCCCACACCCCTAAGAAGTACTTGGATTGGCTGCGTACCATCTATAATAAAGCCTGCAATCAAGACACCCGCTCCGCCTGATACGTTGGCCCGAGCGGATATATTGACCAGATTCGCAGTTGGTGTCCCAACATCGGCATCGTAAATTTCGGCTAGTGCGACCCCCGTTGTTGAGTCCAAACCGGACAATTGGGAAGTGAATGCTCCTGCGGGGAGACTCGTTAGGATAGCCGAATCATCAGATGCCGACGGCAAAGCAAATGCCCCTACCTGCACAAAAGCGTTGATTAGCGCCTGTGTTCCCCCCCAAACCGTGTTCGTTTGGGTGCTTCCGATGCCACCGTCTGGATTTGAAATTACTAAAGTAAGTTCTGGCTGCGTGAGCACACCGGGCACATCAAAGGGAGCAGTTGCGAGTGTGGGCCCGACGCCTCGAAGCAACACGCTCTTCGTTCCCGCTCCTTGAATTACGAAACCAGCGATTAGAATGTTGGCACCCGTTCCCACGTTCGCGCGCGCGGAAAGGTTCACAATCCGTGACGCTCCAACCGACACTTGAATCGGAGATGACGTCACGGAACCGCCGGAATTTATGACCACAACCGTATACGCACCAGCTTCTTGGGATTGAAAATTGCTTAAGGTTAAGGTCGCTTGGGTTGCTCCGGATATCGGAGCACCGTTGAACTGCCACTGGTAGGCCAGCAATGTTCCCATAGTCGTAACACTGAGTGTCGCTGATGAACCCAAATATACGCTCACCGTTGGCGAGGGACCGAGATTAGATATAACCGGTGCCGCGATCGGGATGGAATTATCGGCATCGGGTATTAAAACCAATCCAGGCGCGGTCTCCCCATCAAATCCCGTAAAATCGCCGCCGATAGCCAGTAAGCCGTCTGGTGCTATCGCCATCGATACAGACGGAGTTGCCGGGGCTTGGAACCCAGATCCGGGGATTTCTCTGTTTTCCAGAGACACGGCGGTTCCAACAAACGTTGTGTCGATTGCTCCGGCCAGGTTGAAGCGGTAGACCTCCCACTGGCTCCCAATCTCGGTTCTTCCGGGAACGTAAGTTTGAACGATACTGGCATAGGCCCTGCCTTCGCCATCGACGGCTAAGCCAGAAACAGCTGAAGAGATCGGAGTTGTGGTTGGAGTAAATACCGGCATCGAGAAAATCGCGTCAGTTGCACCGGCTGCGGTTAGGCGGAACAAGCCCGTACTTGCCGATACCATAGCCCGCCCATCAGCAATCGGAGCTATTGCGGTCACCGAGGTTCCGTCCCCAATAACTGACGCATCGAAGCTGGAATCCAGGCTACCGTCTGCGTTCAAAGCTGCGATCGAGTTCCTGCGAGAAGTATCCGCCAGCGAACCTACGAGGCTAAAAATGCCGCCCATATATAGGCCGCCGCTCGGGCGATTCTGGAGAATCGTGACTGGTCCGTTGGTTCCGCTATTCACCCCAAATGACGGGTCGAGTTGGCTCCCACCTGTCGAAAATGCTGCAAGGTTTCCCCTTGGAGAAGAGTTCACCGAACTGCAATTGCCCCCAATCACCCACAGGCCATTTGGCAGACCCACAACCGAGCTAATACTGCCCGCAGAATTTAGGAGCGGATCAAAAGCCGAATCGGCCGTGCCGTTTGACAAAAAATGAACGACGCCGCTTTGGCCGACTGATCCGACGGCATTAAACGTTCCTGCTAATAAGAGTGAGCCGTCAGACAGTACCGCAATTGAGGCCGTTAGACTAGGATTCTCGGGTATGGCTGATGGCTCAATCCACGTAACTCCAGAAGACGGAGTAAATGTTGAGTCTACGCTGCCATCAGCAAGCAATGATGCTACCCCGAGGCACGGGATCCCATTTACGGCAGTAAAGGTGCCTGCAATGAACGTTTGCCCACTGGTGCCCCTAGCGACGGCGATGACCTGGCCGGGTAGAGAAGGTCCCGGTGCAAAATTGGGATCTGGGGCGCCATTAGAGGTCAACCGCATTAGACCCGACCCGAATCCTTGGTAAATAAGTCCGGTGGAAGTGACTGCCAGCTTCGTTACGATCGAATTGAGCAGGTTTGCTTCCGTTGGAGCAGCGTTGAACGACGAATCGATTGATAAATCCGAATTTAGGCGGACGAGATTGACGGCTGGTTGATTTGCAAAAGACGAAAAATTACCTCCTACCAGCAGCTTTCCATCCTGTTGAAGCGCCACCGCGTCCAATCCTCCGTTTGTGCTCAAGATCGCATTCAAAGAACCATCCGAATTCAGGCACACAAAGTTCGACCCGTTTACAACTGCAACATTTCCATTGGGTAGTTCTATGGCGACTCCGGGGTGTGACACCGATGCAGCTTGAAAAGTTGAATCCACCGTACCATCCGAGTTGAGCCGGATGACCCCGGGTGCAGCGGTCTTGTCGAAGGTGGTAAAGTTTCCTGTTACAATCAGTTTCCCGTCAGTCTGTATCGCTACACCAGTGATGGTAACATAGCCCGTGGGAGTCGGAGCCAAAGGCCCAAAGCCCGTGTCAAATGTCGTATCAAGTGAACCGTCAGTATTGATCCTCGCGATTCCCGCTCTG
>PMSP01000156.1 GCA_003168315.1 Opitutaceae bacterium | reverse complement strand
CAGCTGCCGAACCCCAGGCCGTCCATCGTGCTCACCATGGCGAGGACCCGGCGGTCGCGCTCGGGCTGGCCCTGGGGCAGGAGCCCGAGGTGGGAGACTTTCGCCGCGACAAAAAGCATCGCGCTCGAGTTCTTGCACGCCGCCACGCAGGCGCCGCACCCGATGCACTGGGCCGCGTCCATCGCCAGGTCGGCGACCTCCTTCGCCACCGGGACCGAGTTGGCCTCGGGCGCCGATCCCGTGCGCGCGGTGATGAAGCCGCCCGCCTGCTGGATCGTGTCGAAGGCGGAGCGGTCCGTCACCAGGTCCTTCTGGACGGGGAACGCCCTCGCGCGGAAGGGCTCGACGACGATCATGTCGCCCTCCCTGTAGCTGCGCATGTAGGTCTGGCAGGTCGCGACGCCCTGGTGGGGCCCGTGCGGCTTGCCGTCGATCGTGAGGGAGCACGTGCCGCAGATCCCCTCGCGGCAGTCGTGCGCGAATGCGATCGGCTCCTCCCCGCTCGAGGTGAGGCCGTCGTTGACGACGTCCAGCATCTCGAGGAAGGACATGTCGGGGTTGACCCGGCGGGCGGGGTACTCGACAAAGCGGCCCGGCTGGCCGGGCCCAGGCTGCCGCCAGACTCTCAGGGTGACGTTGAAGGTCGCGGCGCCCATCACTTGTAGTTCCTGACGCTCATCTTGACGGCCTCGTAGACGAGCGGCTCGACGTTGCGGACGGGGGTCTTCCCCTCGCCCGCGTACTCCCACGCGGCGACGTGGGCGAAGTTCACGTCGTCGCGCTTGCACTCGCCGTCGGGATACTGGTGCTCCTCGCGGAAATGGCAGCCGCAGCTCTCCTCGCGGGTGAGGGCGTCCCGGCACATGAGCTCGCCGAGCTCGAGGAAGTCGGCCACGCGTCCGGCGGTCTCGAGCGACTGGTTGAGCGAGCTGCCGGAGCCGGGGACGTTCACGTTCGCCCAGAACTCCGCGCGCAGCTCGGGGATCTCCCTTAGCGCCGCCTCCAGGCCCTCCCGGTTGCGCGCCATGCCGCAGTGGTGCCACATGATGTGCCCGAGGCGCTTGTGGAAATGGCTGACGGGCTCCTTGCCCCTGACCCCGAGGAG
This sequence comes from Opitutaceae bacterium, assembly GCA_003168315.1. Taxonomy (GTDB): domain Bacteria; phylum Verrucomicrobiota; class Verrucomicrobiia; order Opitutales; family Opitutaceae; genus Palsa-1447. Next base: position 6,994 of record PMSP01000156.1, on the reverse strand, counting down.
GCGGCCCGTGATGGCGGCCACGTTGGCCTCGGCCTGGGCGAACTCGGGCGCGTCGACCGAGGGCCTCGCCGCCGGCTTCTGCGTCGCGAGGTAGCCCCCCACCGTGTACGGGAGGACGAAGTAGCCGTCGGCCAGCCCCTGCATGAGGGCCGACGCACCGAGGCGGTTCGCCCCGTGGTCGGAGAAGTTGGCCTCGCCGAGGACGAAGAGCCCCGGGACGTTCGACATCAGGTTATAGTCCACCCAGAGGCCGCCCATCGTGTAGTGGACCGCCGGGAAGATCCTCATCGGGACCTTGTAGGCGTTCTCGTTCGTGATCTCGTGGTAGATGTCGAAGAGGTTGCCGTAGCGCTCGCGGACCCCCGCCTCGCCGAGGCGCGCGATCGCGTCCGCGAAGTCCAGGTACACGCCGAGCCCGCTGACCCCCACCCCGCGCCCCTCGTCGCAGACGCGCTTCGCTGCGCGCGACGCCACGTCGCGCGGGCAGAGGTTGCCGAAGCTGGGGTAGATCCGCTCGAGGTAGTAGTCGCGCTCGGCGTCCGGTATCGAGGCCGGGGCCTTGAGCCTGTCCTCCTTCTTCTTCGGCACCCAGATCCGCCCGTCGTTGCGCAGCGACTCCGACATGAGGGTCAGCTTCGACTGGTAGTCCCCGGTCACCGGGATGCAGGTCGGGTGGATCTGCGTGAAGCAGGGGTTCGCGAAGCACGCCCCGCGCTTGTAGGCGCGCCAGATGGCGGTCGCGTTCGAGCCGCGGGCGTAGGTGGAGAGGTTGAACACGTTCCCGTAGCCCCCGGTGGCGAGGATGACGGCGTCCGCCGCGTGCCGCGTCACCTTCCCGGTGACGAGGTCCCGCACGATGATCCCCTTCGCGTGGCCGTCCACGACCACCAGGTCCAGCATCTCGGACTGGGTGTGGGGCGTGATGCCCCCCGCCGCGATCCCGCGGGACAGGGCGGAGTAGGCGCCGAGGAGGAGCTGCTGGCCGGTCTGCCCCCGCGCGTAGAACGTGCGCGACACCTGGGCCCCGCCGAACGAGCGGTTGGAGAGGAGGCCGCCGTACTCGCGGGCGAAGGGGACCCCCTGCGCGACGCACTGGTCGATGATGTCCACGGACACCTCCGCCAGCCGGTGCACGTTCGCCTCGCGCGAGCGGTAGTCGCCGCCCTTGACCGTGTCGTAGAAGAGCCGGTAGACGCTGTCGCCGTCGTTCTGGTAGTTCTTGGCCGCGTTGATGCCGCCCTGGGCGGCGATCGAGTGCGCGCGCCTCGGGCTGTCGTGGAACACGAAGTTCTGGACCTTGTAGCCGAGCTCGCAGAGCGTGGCCGAGGCCGAGGCTCCGGCCAGCCCCGCGCCGACGACGATCACCTCGTACTTGCGCTTGTTCGACGGGTTGACCAGGCGCGTGTCCGCCTTGTGCCGGAGCCACTTTCCGTCGAGGTCGCCCTTCGGGATCTTGGGATCGAGCTGCGCCATGCTACTTGAGGATCCCGGCGAGGACGCCGCCGGGGATCGCGAGGTTGCCGAGGAAGTACGCCGCGCAGAGGAGGGTGACGACCCTCCTCAGCCCGCGCTCCCAGCGGTGGTTGCGCCAGCCGAGCGTCTGGAAGAGGCTCTCGCCGCCGTGGAGGAGATGAACCGAGAGGAGCCCGATCGCGATGATGTAGAAGATGGCGACGACCGGGTTGGAGAACCCGCGGATCACCATGGAGCGCACGTCGAGGACCTCGGTCCCGGCGGGCACCGCCGTGAAGCCGAGGATGTGGTAGTCCCCCTTCATCACGTAGTGGGGGATGTTCGCCTTGAACGAGCCGGGCTGGGCGACCCCAACCGTGAACTGCGCCAGGTGGTAGAGGATGAAGGCGAGGACGATGTAGCCCGTCCAGCGCATGTAGCGGGAGGCGACGGTGGCCTGTATCCACTTCTTCACTGCATAGGGCTGGTCGCCTCGGGCGTGCCGGCTCTCGAGGGCGAGGACGGTCGCGGCCCAGATGTGGAGCGAGACGCACGCGATCAGGAAAATACGGGCGGCCCAGAGGGCCGGCCCGAGCGACTGCAGGAAGTGCGAGTACCCGTTGATCCTGTCCGGGTCCTCGAAGACCTGGAGGTTGCCGACCAGGTGCCCGACGACGAAGGCAATGAGGACGATGCCGGTCACGGCCATGACCAGCTTCCTGCCTATCGTGCTGCCAAAGATGTTGCGGACGAGATCCATCGAGTGGGGTCGCTCGCGGCAAGTCCTAGCGGGGGCGCCACCGGGAGTAAAGACCGGGCGGGGCCGAATGCCCGAAATTAGGCACCCTTACCTTAACAAGAAGGTTTCAAGCCCTCGCCAGGGGCTTCAGGAGGGCGAACTTGCCGCTCGCCGCGGGGGCGATCGACTTCCGGCGGAAGGCGTTCACGCGCACGCCGGAACCGAGGAGGCGGGAGAGGGCGGCCTCGACCGGCCGGCGGTCAGCGCCCCTGTCCGCCACGTAGTGGAAGTCCCAGCGGCTCTCGGCCGTCTGGGTGAGGGAGTAGTGCCAGCAGGCGAAGTCGGCCGGCAGCGCCGCGTCGACGTCCGCCACCGACACGAGCGAGCCGTCGGGCCTGAAGTAGAGCCCGCTCTCGCGGCCGAGGATCCGGAAGCCGCCGGGAGCCGACTCGACGATGTCGCCCGTGTGGTAGCGCAGGAGCGGCATCGCCTCCCTGCCCCGCGTCGTCACGTGGATCTGGTGCACGCCCGCGGCGCCGGGGCGCCACGGCACGAGCTCGATGAAGGCGTTGCCGTCGATCGCCCTGGAATTGTCCCTGAAGGCCTCGCCCACGAAGAGGTAGCCGGCCTCGGTCGAGCCGTAGAGGTCGACCTGCGGCGCCGGGAACGCCTCGGCGATCCTGCGGCTGTGCTGGAGGCTCGCCTTCCCATAGGTGAGGATGACCGCGCGGATGCTCGGCACGCTCACGTGCCGCCTGGCCGCGGCGCGCGCGAGGAGGGACAGGTAGACGGGCTCGCCCTCGAGGATCTCGGGCTGGGTCGCCTGCAGCTCGACGACGATCCGGTCCCACTCCGCCTCGGAGAAGGCGAAGGGGTCGCTCGAGAGGTTCAGGTAGACCGTCCCGTCAAAGTAGCGGTGCGGGAAGGGATGGTCCTCGTAGGGGCAGAGGTTGCTGGAGCAGCCGACCGGGGCCAGCACGCACTTGCGGTGAGGCCTGTCCGCGAACTCGGCGAGGATCGGCGAGGCGCGGTAGGCCCGCGTCGTCTGCGCAGCCCACCAGCCGTCCTCCATGATGATCGTCATCGGGGCCTGGGTCGTGCCCGAGGTGTTCTCGTACTCGAAGCGCCTGTCGGCGAGCCCGCGCTCGACCTCGGCATAGTCCTCGAAGAAGGCCTGGTGGCCCCTCTCGACTATCTCCTTCTTGGAGAGCGCCGGTATCTCCCGGTAGCAGGACCACTGTAGGGCCTGCGGGTGCAGGGGGAACCTGCGGCCGTAGACGGGGCTCCGGGAATAGATCCTTCGGATCTCGCTCTCCAGGGGCTCCGGCAGCGTCCCCGACGGCCCCGGTGCCCCGAGGGCGGCCGGGCTGTTTGCGAATGCGGAGGGTTTCATGCCGTAGATGGGGTCACAGGGAGGGGTGACGCCTAGGTTACCCGGCGGTTACGGCAAGTCAAACGCCCGCGGCCCCCTCGTAGAACATGAGGGCCGCCACCGACAGGCTGTGGGTGATCCCGCCGGAGCGGGCCAGGGCGAGGGCCTCCGAAACCGGAACCGTCGACACCTGGATCTCCTCGTCGTCGTCCCAGTTGATGGGGGAGGTCGGAACGGCCCCCTGGACGAGCACGAAGTGGCAGCGGTTGTCCTGGATAGCGGGGTTCGGGAACACGCTGCCGAGGAGCCGCACCTTCCCCCCCCCGTAGCCGGTCTCCTCCGAGAGCTCCCGGATCCCGGCCGCGACCGGGTCCTCGCCCTTCTCGATCACGCCGCCGGGGATCTCGAGCGAGAGCGCGCTCGAGCCGAACCGGAACTGGCGCACGAGGATGATCCTCATGTCGGGGGTGACCGCGACCACGTTCACCCAGTCGGGCGCGTGGATGACGACAAAGTCCTTCTGGGTCCCGCGCACGGGATGGCGGTAGTGCTCGCTCTTCAGGTCCAGGACCCGCGTCGAGACGAGCGTCCGCTCGCCCTCGCGCACCCACCGGGAAGGCTCCCCGGGGGTCACTTCTTCTCGGGCAGCTTCAGCTTTTCGCCGACCTTAAGGTGCGTCCAGGTGACGCCTGCGTTCACCGACATCAGGTCGGAAAGGGTGCATCCGTTGGCTCGTGCGATCTTCGAGCCCGTGTCGCCCGGCTTCACGATGTATTCGCCGGGTCCCGCGACCGCCGGCTCTCCGCCGCCCTTGGCGCCCTTGCCGACCGCCCTCGCGGCGTGGGCCTCCTCCATGTGCTTCACCTTCTCGTCCAGCGTCGCCAGCTCGGTCCCGAGCTGGTTCACGGCGGCCTGTGTCGAGTTCTGGAGAGTCGTAATGTCCCTCGCGGCCTTGTCGCTCGCGGCGGCCGCGGAGCCGACCTGGGAGGCGATGTCGTCGATCTTCGCGACCTTGTCGGCCTGCTGGGCCAGGGTGCGGTTCACTTTCGACAGGCTGACGGCCGCATAGCCGCCCAGAATGAGCGCAACGGCACCAATTATGACGCCGCCCATCGGCAGCAGGCTGTTATTTTCGCGAGAAATAGTGTCCATGGATAGTTAAGGTAAGAATCGCGAGGAAAGAGGCAAAAACCATGGTACGCAAGCAGATTGCGCTCTTTTGGACATGCGTATTGACTCCCCTCCGAAAGGGGCGTGCCTTGGCCCCTCACCCCGGGGTGTAGCTTAGCCTGGTAGAGCGCCTGGTTTGGGACCAGGAGGTCGCAGGTTCGAATCCTGTCGCCCCGACCATTTTGAGGATCTTGTCGAATGTTGGGGGGCGACCGGCCCCCCAACTCCTGTCCGGAATGAGCCCCCTTACGAGGCCTAGCTTTGGCCGGCTTCGCGGCCTATATTTGGACGCCATTCCGATTGGCTGCCCTATCGGGGCGGGGCGCCCCGACTTTTCTGCAGAAATTCTGCAAACGGGTCGCACCGGCAGTTAATCACGGAGTCAGTGGGTTCGATACAATGCCTGACCCGGATGCAGAGCTGAAGCGCCACGGCGCGGATCCAGACCTGGAGCTTGCGGTCTCGCTGGCCCGTTTCGGGCTCGGGGTCAACATAGCCCTGCACGGCTGGACCCGGGTCCCCGGGTTTCCCCAGTTCGCGGCTCACCTGGACCAGCAGTTTGCCCACTCGATCCTCCCTCCGTTCCTTGTCCGCGCCAGCGCCTACGGGATCGTCGGGGCCGAATGCGCCTTGGGCCTCCTTCTCCTGGTCGGCTTCGCCCTGCGCGCCACGCTGGCCGCCGGTGCCGGCCTCATGATCGTCCTGCTCCTTGGCACGTGCCTCATCCAGGACTGGAGCGCGGCCGGGGACCAGCTGATATACCTCGGCTTCTACGCGTTCCTCCTCGCGCTTCGCAGGCGGGATGCATGGTCGCTCGACGCGCGGCTGGCGCGCGCGCAAGCCGAGCACGCAGGCGCGCCCTCCATCGACCCTGTTCAATCCAGGTACCTGAGCGCGACGGACTGAATCGCCCGGGATTCAGGTTCACGGGCGCACGCCGCTGCTCTTTCTTGCATCCGCCGGAAAACGTAACCTTCATGGGCTTTCGTTTCCCCGGATGATCGTCCTTACCTACCAGCCCACCCTCCCTCGAGAATCATGATCGAATTCAGCAAAAAGATACTGTTCGTCGGCTACGGCGCGGTCGCCGAGTGCACGCTCCCCATCCTCTTCAAGCACATCCGGGTGGCCCCGACGGACGTCACCGTGATCGACTTCGAGAGCAAGGAGGAGAAGCTGCGCGAGTGGACGTCCAAGGGCGTCCGCTTCATCCGGGACCGCGTGACCGAGGAGAACATGCACGCCCTCCTCGGCAAGCACCTCTCCGCCGGCGACCTCCTGATCGACCTGGCCTGGAACATCGACGCCTGCGAGATCCTGCAGTGGTGCCACGACAAGGGCGTCCTCTACATCAACACCTCCGTCGAGGTCTGGGACCCGTACGCGGGCGGCAAGATGCACCCGACCGAGCGCACGCTCTACTGGCGCCACATGAACGTCCGCAAGATGACGGCCAAGTGGAAGCAGAGGGGCGCGACGGCCGTCATCGAGCACGGGGCCAACCCGGGGCTCATCTCCCACTTCACGAAGCAGGGCCTCCTCGACATCGCCGGCGCGGTCCTCGGGGAGAAGAAGGCCAAGGGCCGCAAGGCCGAGGCGATCCGGGGGCACGTCTCCGCCGGGAGCTTCAACCGCCTGGCGATGGAGCTCGGCGTCAAGGTGATCCACTGCAGCGAGCGCGACACCCAGATCACCGACGTCCCGAAGCAGATCGACGAATTCGTGAACACCTGGAGCATCGAGGGGTTCCGCGAGGAGGGGACGACCACGTCCGAGCTCGGCTGGGGGACGCACGAGAAGACCCTCCCGGCCTTCGGCTACCGCCACAAGGAGGGCCCGAGGAACCAGATCTGCATCGCCCGGATGGGCATGAACACCTGGGTGCGCTCGTGGGTCCCCGACTACAACATCGTCGGGATGGTGGTCCGCCACGGCGAGGCCTTCACGATCTCGGACAAGCTGACGGTCTGGGAGGGCAAGAAGGCCGTCTACCGGCCGACGGTCCACTACGCCTACTGCCCGTGCGACGAGGCGGTCGTGTCGCTGAACGAGCTGCGGGGCTACAACTACGAGCTGCAGCCGAAGCTGCGCATCATGAACGACGAGATCACGAAGGGCGCGGACATCCTGGGCGCCCTCATCATGGGCCACGCCTTCAACTCGTGGTGGGTCGGCTCCGACCTCTCGATCGAGGAGTCCCGCCGCCTGGTCCCCCACCAGAACGCGACCACCATGCAGGTGGCGATCTCGGTCGTGGCCGC